>CAJXJV010000001.1 GCA_913055135.1 uncultured Desulfurobacterium sp.
TTTTTTTCCTCTAATTCTCTCTTCTTGGCGAGAAGTTTTTCGATTAGTTTGGATGCTTTCTCAGCAGTAATGGTTTCGATATTGACTTTGATGGTTGCTCCGGTCTCTTCGGCAAGCTTCTTTATAAGAGCAATCTGCTTTTCGCTTGCCTTGTTGTTACCGTTACTTTTCTTCTTATCTTTGAATAGTTCGTGTAGCTCTCCTCTATAGGCTTTTCTTCCTATTGAGTATAGAGAGAGAGCCTTCTGTATAGCGTCTGTAACAGAACCTTTTAGTGAATCTCCGGGAGTGTAATTCTCACTCCCTCCGAAAACTTCTTTAGCTGTGGATGGGTCTATGATCCACAGTCTAATCCTTACATAGGAGAGATAACGAGTTTGAATCTCTCCTTTTTTCTTAATTTCAACCGGGGTAACATTGTAGTCTAATACCTGATAACCCCAGTTGTTAGCACCCACTACTTTGTTGAGGGCATCGATAACTGATTGAGGTTTGTATCCATATAGTGTTCTACCACCACGTGCAGGAACTTCCTGAATACCAGAAGTTCCTTCTTTGTCCAAAATCTCATCGATTCGCTGGACTATCTCATTCCAGTAGTCAAGTCCAGTAAATAGTTCTGCTTTCATGGTTTCGGCTTTCATGGTTGCCTCCTGTGTAATGGTTTTTTGGTTTTCAATGGTTTCTACTGCCATGGCACACCTCCCTTAATGGATTATGGTTTAAGAAGTTAATGGTTAAAAAGCAAAGAAAGAAGTAAGTAAGAAAAAAAGGAATAAGGAAAAAGGAAAATGCACCTTTCGGCTTCCTGTTTACCCGCCTGCCATAGGCATACGCCCGTAGGCACAGCGGAGCCTTTTTGGGATATGGAAAATCCCTCAGGCTACTCCCTTTTTCCTTATTCCTGGATTTTTTTGATATTAATGGAGGGACCTTTAGGAGTGTGTATTGGAATGAAGATTACAATGAAAGAAGGGGAGGGAGAGGAGATTGCCCTCGCTCGAAGGAGGGCTAAAGGTGGGATATATGTCAACTACGCCTTCCTTTAATGGATAAAAAGCAAGTTAGAATATTATTTCCAAGTTATGAAACTGCTCTAATGGTTCTAACAATCCTTATTTAACTTTCAAAGACCGTTATCCTAATAATAGTAATAACTTGATGGCATTTTTGTCAAGGGGAATTTGTACCCTCTCTATGCCTATAAATGCTTTTCCGTTTCTATTAAAGCTCTTAATGTTTCTGAATGCGAATGGTCTCACTTCCCAGGTATTGGGAAATTCTTCAAGAGAACCCCAGAGTAAGAATCTCTCATAGAAGGAAAGAGTATGAGAGTAACCTGTGGAAGTTGTTACGGTAACTCTGTCATTCTTCCGTTGAAATATAGCAAACTCTTCATTATTACCTTTTAGAGCTACGCTACCGTTGAGGGTTTTTGCTATTCCTTTAAACAAAGCTTTCAGTGCAAGGTCATTAAGTAAAATTCGGCTCCTCTTTCTGTTTTCTCCATCTGTGAACATTAATGCAGCTGGTTCTTCCTTGGAGTTAGGTTTATAGAGCTCTATGCTCTTCCTACCGTCACGGATTCTGCACATTCTTAAAGGCTCATATTTCTGAAGTATTTCTTCGGGAATTCCTTCCCTTTCTCCTTTTGCAAGCTTCTGAGCCAATTCTTCATCTACTTCCACATATTTCTTTATGAAATCTGGATTACTGTTATTTTGTCTGGTAAGATGAAATGCTGTTTCAAGTAGGGGAATCCAGTTTTGTATCCTGATAGTTCCCTGAAATCGGGACCATCCTTCGGGGTCGTTTTTTACGGCAGAGACTACGTAGCACTCAGCTTCTATCTGATTGGGGTTTAGGGTAACGTTTCCACCCTCAAAAGAGAGCTTAATTGCCATAGTTCAGACCTCCTAATGGTTTTTTGAAGTTTGTGATTCTAAGGCTTTCCCAATTGTGTAAAAGAATCCAAAAAATCCGCATAGAGCTCCTGAATAAATGACTAACTTAGTTATATCTATTAGCTGCCATAAGCCTACAGTCAAAGAGGGAACCTGCATCAGACAGATGCCTCCTCCAGCGTCTATACACGTAGGAAGGCTGTCACGCCATGTATCTAATAGAGGAACCGAGAAGAAAGGTAACGCTATAAGAAATGCGAAAATTGGAAGCAGAAGACGAGCACTATACATCTTTCCTCCTTATTCGTTGAACTCGATCCACTTTTCCCATTCTTCCGTAACTTCAGCAAGCTCTTCTTCTTTAGCCTTTAGCCACATTCTTTCAAGCTCTTCAAGTTCAAGTGTTCTTTTCCACATTTCTTCAAGTGTTCTAATTTCTTCCATCTTAGGCTCCTTTTCGTAAAACTTTGTCTTCACTATTCATTATGAACAGTTGTGTCATAACCGTAGTAGTAAGTCCTATAAGGTTCTACTCCAGCAGCTGCTAAACTGAGTCCGCTTTCGTCCTCGTCGTCTTCATTGGGAAAATGGACATTGCTTTCATTTGCCTCAACAGTAACTTTAAACTCTCCCGGACTCGGTATTTCCTCAATTGAGAAGAAGAGAGATAGAAGAATACCGGGAGAGATGACCAGTCCCAGCAGTAGCCATCCAAACAGCTTTTCTTCGTAAAACTTTGGGATCTGGCAGAATCCAAAAGCCCAACAAGCCAAATATACGGACACTAAACCGATTGCAGTTGCTATCAAACTTTTTATTAAGGACTTCCATTTAAAGCGACTGGCTTCTTTCTCGAATTTTTTCCACTTTTCCTTGAACTCCTTAAAGCTTTCAAGAGTTTTCTGATTGATCATCACCTTCCCATGCTGGATAGCTCCTACTACCAGGTTCCCATCTTGTGAGTTCACAACAATCCTATCTTCCATGTCCTTTTCTTTCTCTTTCCATTCCTCCAGTTTTTCCGCATGCTTTTTGATGAATTCATTCCTCTTTGCGAACATCCCTAAACTTGTGAATAAAGCCAGACAACCGTACATTCCAACTATGGCAATGGATGCTGCTCTTTCAAGTTCCATCTTCAACCTCTAATCAGAGTTTCCCTCTTTCCTCCAGGTATCTAAGAATCCATTCTTCAATGAGCTCGGTTTTGCTCTTGTATCTGTGATCCTCTTTCAGGGCTTCTTCTAACAGCTTTAGTAAATCGGGATTAATTCTTATACTTAAAGTCTTAGTTCTATTTCTTAACAACCTTGCTATCTCGCTTTTTTTCAATTTGCCTCCTTAATTTCCAGTGTTTACTCTTTAATATAAAAAATCCGATTACAAATGTAAAGATGTAACGTCATACAAATTGTGGACTAATTATCCTTCCTGTAGTTGGGCAAGTTATCGCTTCCTATGTGAAGAGAACCTATCTCAAGCCACCCAGGTGTACGTCCTTCATTTATGAGCCTGTCAGCGTCATCTCTATTCAAAATGAAAACTTGAGGTTTGTTTTGTTGTCCTTTTGCTACTATGGTGTAGGTACTGACATCTACTCCTCGAGATGATGCCATTGCCTCTTCAGGAGTTAGATTGCCATCGTGCATTTCTTTTATTATTTCAAAAGTGTACCCTCCCCTCTGGATTATACCCACTTCTCCTATACTAAGTTCGTCCAGAGAGTTTATCTGTTTTACTTGTCCTTCTCTTTCAGCCTTAGCTATCTTTTGGAGTTCCGTTTTGGCATAAGAATAGTTATCGTAGGCAATGATTGCTCCTTCAGCCAGAAGAGCTGTTGTTACGAGTCCAACGGGTGTCTTAACAAAGTTGAGAACGTTCTTTCCTGCTTCTTTAGCCATTTCTCCTAATTTTTCTACTCCCTCTTTATCGAGTAAGGATAAGCCTGAGGCTACAGATGAACTACCCCAAGCTATTTTTTCTAATGTTCCTGTGTTTTCCCAAAGTAGCTCAGCCCTATTTGTTGTTAAAAGATGTTTTGCTTCTTCCGGGGATAGATTCCATACCTTCTGTTTCATTTCGCTAAAGTCTCTAAGGTTATTAGGAGTAATGTTGCCTTTCCCTGAATGGATTCTTCCACTTGTAACTCTGTAACTTCCTTCAAACTGTCTTTCCATAGAATCGAATTCTCTCTGCAAGTTAGAGTGAAGATTATCGGCGACTCCTGATTCTATAGCTTTATTTTCAATTTCCTTTTTCTTGCGTGAGTAGAAATCTTTTGGATTAATGTTCTGATGATTTTTGAATCTTTCAGTGATTTTCTCTGTGAGACCTTTGTTATCTATGCGATATTTCTTTGTGTAATCTTCAGAAAATTCAGTTGCAAGGGTTTCAAAATTTAAAGGATAAAGAACAGCCATCTTGTTAAGGTTTTCGTGTGCTGCTTCCAGGGAAAGTCCAGTTTTTCTTGCGTACCACTCTATAAATCGCTGGCTGAGGTCTATAGAGAAACTACTTCCTTTTTCTGCAAGTAATTGTTCCTGTTCTTCATAGCTTTGGAGCTTGTGAAGAGATGAAGCCACCTTCTCCGAATAAGAACGGGTTTCAGAAAGGTCAATGCTTTTACCTTCTTGCTCCTGATAGCTACTTGCAAGAGAATGAGCTATACTGTCGTTCATTGAAAGTTTATGAATTGCTGAAAGTGCTTTTTCGTAACCTTTAGACTCAGCAAAGTCAGAAATTTCTTTAGTTGCTTTAGTTAGTATTCCAGCCTTTTCTTTGGTTACTTTAACTGTATCTCCCAGAGATGGATCTATGAGGTTTAGTAATTTCCTGATATTACCTTTCTTTGCAGCTTCAGTAAACGCCTTCCTGAAGTTGGCGTCAAACTGGAGTTTCGCAGCTAAGTCATTTGTAATTCTTGTTGCTGTTTGCTTATCTACTCCTAATGCATTTTGCAGGTCGTCTCTAATTTGCTTCATTTCTTTAAGACTTTCAATTTCAGAAGATTCAAGGATTCCGGAATATGTCTTTCCATCTCTATATTGGTCAAGGACTGCCTCTTCAAACTTAGTGAATTCTCTATAGCCAGCCTGGGTGCTCACGCTATTTTCCGTAGTAAGGCTACTGAGCTCCTGGTAAGTTTGGCTTAATCTTTGCGAAATTGCCTTTCTATAATTATCAGAAAGTTGACTTTGGAATAGATTTCCATCAAATCTCTTTTGGAAACTTTGGGTAGCTACTCCTCCATCAAGAGTTGGTTTCTGTGTAATCACTCCGTAAGGAGTTGCATAAGCTTTAATTCCTTTAGTCAGAGCTCCTGTTTGCATCATCCCTTCTATTGATCCATCATGGGACCTGTAAGTTGCAGTTCCAGCTCCAGCTTCCATCGACGCAGAACTAATTCCCTGCATATATGAACCTGCAACCACACTTTCGCTAAATCCTGCCACTGCGGTTCCATAAGAAAGGGACATAGAAGTTGGATTCGCAAAGAGAGAGGAGCGTATCTTGAAACCTTCTCCTATTTTACCTGTCAGGTCATAACCTACCTTTTCTGCAGTGGAAGCCTTTATTCCCTCTTCTGCCGTCACTCCCCCACTAAATCTTGACATCACGCTTTGACCAAGTGAAGCTACTACGTATTCACTACCTTTTAGAAGAAGCCAGGCTATTCCTGGAATGGAGAAGAAACCGATAATACCAGCAATGGCAACGCTATCCTCTATAGTTGTTAGAGCCTTGCCTACTGAATTGATTGTTAGTCCATTCGTTCCTGCAAGGGAAAAAGTTGATTGAAGCTTATATATAGCAGCAACTTTTGTAATTGCATCTACAACTGCAAAAGCTGGATTGAAGAATGAAACCCATGCCGAGAGCTCTACATATCTCCTAAACGCTTCCACGGAAGAACCTGATACAGGAAGAAGGAAGAGAAATGCTATAGTTGAAGAGGCGATAATTATCAGGAAGTTCATTACATTTGCAAATTCAGGAACCAAATCTTTGGCAAGTTCTCCAAGTGCTTTTGCTGAAAAATTAGTTTTGGCTTTTTCCTCTCCAGCAAGGTAAGAAGCAAGGATCTCCCTATTGAACTCCTCTGAATCAGAAGCATAGGATACTACGGCTTTCTTTAGAGCATTCAACGTTGCTGATTGAGCTATAAGAGACTGAACAGAATAAGAAGCTGAAGTAAGTGCATTTACAGAAGCCAAAAATTTGTTGGATAACTCTGTGTAGTCACTAAAGCCAATGAGGTTAGGACTTGATACAACTGTACTTATGAAATTTTCAATTTTTGGTTTCAGAACACTGTCATAAAACTCATCACAATACCACTTTACGCCATCATAGGACATTATGAGTTTAAGAGGAACCTTTAGCTTTCCAGTGTAGAAAAGGTCTTTTTCCTTAACGAAGTCTGTCAGCTGACTTTCGTCCATTGTAGCAATATAAGGAATCAGACATTGTTCATTGTAAGCTTTCCATATCCTTGACGTTTCAACAATTTCATCGGTTGTAATTTCTTTTGTTGAAAGGAAATAATCAAAAGCTCCCAAATAACCAACCTTTTGATAATCAATATCTGAAACATAGGCATTGCTTGCACCGTAAACTATTACGGTTCCAGTGTGAAATGCATTATCTATAAGATTAGTAAGTGTATAGCTCAAAGTACTGAAAAGGCTACTTACAATAGCAACTCCAAACGGAACATCTGTTACCAGGTAGCTCTGACCTAACTTGGTATCGATAATATTTACATTCACTCGTGCAGAATAGAAACCATTGAAAAAGAAGAAAGAAACCAAAAGCCAGCTTGTGAGCATGTTCTTTTTAAACATAGCCTGAAGTGTCCATATAACGATTCCCCAGAGGAGAGCAACCTTAAGGGCGTTCTTAAATGATGCATCTCCAAGTATAAGAACGATTCCCTTGAAAGCTTGAGAGATAAAGGGCAATCCTCCAACTGTATAAACATCAAAAGTAAGAGCCACTACTTCCTCCCTAAAATCTGAAAATGAAGGAAGGTTTTCCTATAGCATCAGCAATTCTTTTATCCACTTCGCTTTTAAGATTTGCATAGGTTTCCCCTAACCTGAGTAATGCTTCCACATTTTTTCTGTATTCCTCAGACTTTTTGGAAAGTTCTCTCTTAGCAAGCGAAATTCTGTCTAAAACCTGATTTTGAACATCTTTAGGAAGAGATTTATCCGCTGTATCTATAGATGCAGCTCTTTGAAGTTGTTCACCAGCCGAATCTATGAATGACTGGAGTGTCAATATAGCAAGATGATTTGCAAAAGCATTAGCATATCTATTGTAAGCTGTATCACCCAGGTTCTTTTTTGTAACAGCTAAAAGATTAACAATGTTGTAGATGTCGCCGAAATAATAAAGGAAAGCTACCTGCTCATTGGATAAAGGAGTTCCACTTAAAATATTGCTAACTATCCCATCAATTTTTTCCTTTATCCTTTGAACCAAACCCTTAGAAACGTTTATTGTCTTATTTTGGTCTATCGTCTTACAAGTCATTACGCCGTTAACCAATTGCCAATTACAGTGGTAACCTGTTATTGTTCCTCCATCCAACAGAACGCTTAACTGGACATCCTTCGGGGGAAGGATCACAGCTTTAATATTTTCAGGGTCAAGACAATCATTACTACTACACGGATTCCCGCTTGAGTCATAAGGTTTGAAATCTATTACGCCAAAATAAGTCGCTATCGCATCGGCAAGGTCTGTGTCTGAACTTCCAAATCCACTGTTGTAAAAGTAGGTATAAGGAAAGTTCCAGTACAGCTTGCTCTTATCAAGATTTTCCTTAATTCTTTTCCACGCTTCGTTGAGAGTGGAAGTTGCCGAGCTCGCAAGACTATTACCTGCTGATTCCGTAGAAGCCTCTCCAAACAATTGTTTACCAAATGTTTGTCCAATGCTTTGTCCTACCAAGCAAGCCTTCGCAAACAGATTTTGCCCATATCTTGCCCATTGATTAAGTTTCGCAAAGGCATCTGCTACACCAGGAAGAGAGTAAATAAGACCTATCATGATTCCCCAGGCTAACGAAGCCCCAGCCTGTTCCAGCATATTCTGGAGCTGGTCAAGATTTAACAGTCCTATCATTCCAGCATCAAAATCCATTCCAGAACAAGAAAGAACTGCCCTTGGAGGTCTAATAGTGTATAAAGGCAAATTCAAAACATCGTTTCTTATCCTGAAAGAGAAAGAACCAAGAGAGGCTGTGGTCATAGTTGGAGACTTGTAGATACCAGGCGACGAAGCATGAACAGTAACCATATTGTCAAGAACATTGTCTATAGATGCACTAACAGGAGTAGAAGCCATTAAGAAAGCTGTCAAGCAGGATATGAATCTCCTCATTACTTCCTCACATCAACAGGTTCACCGAAAAAGCCCTTATAGTTTGGATTGAAATCTTTGAGTTTTAACTCATTTATTGACGCAAGAAACATCAATGTATTTCTTTCGATTTGGTCAAGAGGAGTTAAACCTCTTCCCACTACGGCAGTTTTAATATCTCCATTATCCTTTTCAAAAACAGCAATTAGAGTAGGAACTGACCGAATCCCGTAAACATCAAATAATTGAGGAGCTACTACATTTTTAAAAGGGAGCTTACTATCGATTTTGTCAGAGCTAACTCCTCTTATAGACAGTCCAAGCTCATAGAGGGTAAGAACATTTCTTTTCTCCACCTCACAGTAAGAACATCCTTCTTTATAAAAGAAAATAAATCCAAGCTTATTTTTAAATTTCCGCAGAATTCTTGCGAAGAAAAAGTTCTTCCTCGAGTTATACAAATCAGCAAAGAGAGGAGTTTCAGGATAACCAGCAACATTATAAATCTGTGGACCATACTTAAGGTATGCTTCCCGAAGAGAATAACCTATCGTCCTGAGATGATTAAAATACTTTGCCTGCCACTCCAGGAAAGCTTTTGCAGTTTTTTCATTTGGATTTAACAAGAATTCTTTAACTACCGGGGGAGCATCTGGTCTAACAGGAAACCTGAATCCCTTTCCTGGACTTCTTCCCTTATTGTCTTTCTCCTTTGTTTTCGTTTGCTTAGTAATGGGTTTCAAAACTTTTTGTTTTTGAGGTTTTAATTTTTTCTTCTCTTTTTTTGGAGGTTCTTCGTAAAAAAACCAACCTCTATCTGGCTTATCTGGAGCTCCAGATAAAGCAACAGTAATCGCTAATGCGAGTGAGAACATTTTCTGTACTTCTCCAAAATGATTCTTATCTCATCGAGCTTTCTTGCTATCCTCTCCCTATCTCTTTCATCGTCAACGTACTGAGCTGTAACGGATAGGACATTACTGATAGCCTCGGAAACTCTGTAATCAAAGTTATTTTTCATTAAGAACTGATAGCCTATGTAACCGAGCATAAGTGCTATCAACGTAAAAGTCACAAGGGCAACAACATACTTCACTTCGTTCATAGAGTAAAATATATTTCAATTTAAGTGATAATCAACTTGATTTTAAAGGAGAACACATGGCATCAAGATATGGAATGCAACAACCTTTAATAATTCCAGAAGATCATGATAGAGAGGACATAAGACCTAAAAGTTTAATTTCATTCATAAGCTACGTTCAGAAGTTTTACAACATAGAGAATTACCTCGTAAAACAGGGAAAGAAACTTCCGCCTTATGCTTTTACCATAAAAGATAACCTTTGGGTTCTCGGAATTTCCTTTACTACAACTCTGGTAATAGAATTGTTGTTTTTCACATTTTTCTTCTTCCCACTCTTCATAATCCTCAAAAGTGGCGTATGGCAACCCTTCCCTATAAGCGGATATATCTACTCGATAGTCGTTTACGGTTTCACTTTTCTAACACTCATAATCAATACAGGAATCTACATCTATCTTTCAAGGTATTATTTACCTGAATCCGTAGTTGTTAAGAAAGCTCTTCAAAGTCTCTTTATGGGAAGAGTAACAGCTCTAATTTTCAAAGCCATAATTTTTTTTCTAATTGCCCTTATAATAGGCTCATTTATCTACGACCCAAGAGGTTGCAAGCTTATAGCCGAATTTCTCTCTGGACTACCACTATTTAAAAATTACTCTGTTGAATACCTCTACAACAAAATAATGCAAACGGAAAATGTAGCCTATATAGAAACTTACATTGCAACTGGCATCTTTCTTTTAACAGCTGGACTTACATATCTGCCACTTATCTATAAAGAACTCCTCCACAGAACATCTCGCATCTTCAAGTATGATAGGGATGTATTCAAAAAAAATGCAACTCACGTTGGATGGGGATTTGAGCTTGATCCGAACAAAGACTTTAAGATTAAGCCACTTTATCTTTCTGAAAAAACCACAAACGTTCATACAGGAATTCTTGGAACAACAGGAACAGGAAAAACAAAATTACTCACATACTTTGTAGAGCAAGATATAAGAAAAGGACACGCTGTAGTAATTATCGACCCTAAAAATGACGGGGAGCTCCTTGACAAAGTAGTCCAGGTTGCCCTGGAAGAAGGAAGAATAAGAGATTTAATCTTCATATCTCCTCTATATCCTGAATTCTCTGCAACAGTCAACCCTCTGGCTTATTACTACATGCCCGAGGAAATAGTTAATCACATAATATCAGGAGTTAAATCAAGAGAGGAATACTTCATCAACATAGCCAAAGGAGTCAGTCTCGGCGTAGTATCAGCTCTTAGAATACTTCATAAGAACAATCCAGACTTCAAGTTTAACTTTGCAACCATAATGAAATATACATCTCGTGAGGGACTTGAAAGACTCGCTGAAATGCTCGAGGTTCTAAAGAACCAGCTACCTCCTGAAGAAAAACACGACGCAGAGATAACACTCAATAACATCAAAACTATACTCGAGTATCCACCGGATTTCTTCTCGAAAGTCGCATCAGGTCTCTCAATCGTTCTGGCAATTCTGACAAGTGAAAACATAGGGAAAATCATAGGCAACATAGGAGAGAACCACTTTGTGAGGATGATTGAAGAGGGAAGACGTCCTATAGTTGTGGTTCAGACAGCATCAATGATGGTAAATCAGACCTCAGGAATAGTTGGAAAGGTAATTCTCTCAATGATTCAATCCCTATGCGGTAGATTCGCCGCAAGAAAAGAAAAGTTCAAATATCCCCTTAAGCTCCACATTGACGAAGCTTATACCATGTTCTACGACGGAATAGAGAACCTCTACGATAAGGGAAGAGGCGTAGGGCTCCACATATTTACCTATTTCCAATCAATAGCCCAGGTTTATGCTTCTGTAGGAAAAGACAAGGGTAATGCCATACTTGACAACATCAACAACTGGATATGCTTCAGGGTTTTAAAGTTTTCAGCAAACTATATATCTGACCTGATAGGAACAGTTGATAAATATAACTTAATTTTCAACTCCTCTAACGACTACACTGTTACGACCGTAAGAGCTCCACTTGTAGAACCTGAAATGCTAACAAACCTACCTGATAGAACTTTTGTAATGTTTAAGAGACCAGAAGACAACAATATCTATCAAATATCAACTAACACATTCTTAGGAAAAGTTCCTTTCATTCCAGAACCTTACATTAACGTAAAGCTTCCAAAAATGAAAATACCAGGTATAGAGGAGAAAATAGCATGAAAACGGCATTTTGGATTGGTAGATTTTTATTCTTTCTATCGTTTCTATTAGGAACTTACGCTACGTTTGTTCTCCTGATGCCGTTCCATTTTTTTGTAATAGGACTTTTCTCCTTCAGTGGTTATCTTCTCCTTGAAATTGCTTTAAAGAAGTATCTACAACAAAGACCTCTTATTAAGAAGAGAGAAATTGCATTAGCAGAGCTATCATCTTTATGGACAAATCAAGAAACTATCCAGGCTTTAAAGAACGAACTCAAGGAACTCAAAGAACTTGTAAAGGAAGCTAAAAAAGTCAGTGAATCTCCAGCTCTGAAAGAATATTTCGGAAAGATAGACGAAGAAAAAGCCGAAAAAATGATAGATGATCCTGCAACGATAGAAAAAGTAGTAGAAGAAATTACTCCTCCACAACCATCTCAATCAGAAGATTCTCCAGAACACGAAGAAAAAGAAAAATCCCAGGTAACCGAAGATAAAGATAAAAAACCCGAAGCTTTAAGTGAGGAAGTGAAAAAACTATTAGAACTTTTCCCGGAAGAAAAGGACTACATAAACACAGCAGTGGTCAACCTCCCTACCGAAAAGCTTAAGGAAGTAATCAAGATGTATGAAGCAATAAAGAATCTTAAACCTTCACTTCCATGTCTAATAAAGGCGCTTGAAGAAGAAAATGAATGCAGGATAGCTTACGAAGCTGAGAAGCTCAGGAAAAAATTCAATCCCGAAAAGTTTATCCAATTTGTAGAAGAACTCGTTAATAAGGAAATAAACCTTGAAGTCGATGGTAAGATTTTTAGATATATAGCTTTTTCACATAAAGACTGCATATACGTCAATCCTATCCTGTTAAAGCAATACTATCCAGACCCTACTGTAAAAGAGAAAGTCTTAGCTTACCTTCTCAAAGACTATTTATGTCCATCAATTAACTGGAAAGCAGGTTTCATAAGGAGAGGTTTCGCAATTAAGTTTCCTGGAGGCAAAGAGTTTAGAGTTCCCTTTATAGCACTAAAGCGAAGTTGCTTCTCATCAAACTTCGAGGATTTTGTGGAGATAAGTCCTTGAAACAAATAGAACTACTGATACCTGCTATTGCTCTTTACGCACTTGCAGGTCTTTTCTGGATACTCTATAAGAGTGATAAAGCAAGAATAGAGAAAAGAAGCTTTTCCCTTGACCTTAGCCTTGAAGATTTACCCCAAAACAGTAATAAAGAGCTCTACGAACTTCGCTCAGAAATAAAGAAACTAAAAGACTCTATCAGGATATTACCGAAAGAACCCAAAGAGAAAGAAAGCAAAAGCGAATTCCTCACAAGAGAATTTGAGGAGCTCTTCAGCCATATTCGAGGTAAGCTCAAGGATGAAAACACATTAATGGCTATAAAATCCTTAATGCAGTTTTTAGAAAGTAAAGGCAATGTTCCCAGCATCGCATCTTTCCAAGGAGACAGAGAAGCTAAATATTTCAGAAAGATAAAAGCTGGAGCTACCACAACTTACGACTTACTTGCCAAGGTATCCCTTAGAGAGCATACTTTAAACGTTGTTAAGGAAATCCTCTTCCTTCTTGAAAAAGAATATGGAAATCATAGCTATGTTCTACTTCCACAAGCTCTATTTGCTGCTTTTGGTCATGATTTGGGAAAACTCCCGGAATTCAGAACAGGTGCTTATGCAACATCAGACCATCCCGAAATATCAGCCATTGCTATTAGAAAATGGCTCAACAAAAGCTCTCTGTCGGAAGAGGAAAAGGAAAATGTAATTAAAGCAATCAAACTCCATCACTCAAAGCCAGATGAAAAACTTGGGCAGCTTCTTAAAAAAGCAGATGAAAAAGCCAGAGAACACGAAACTCTAAAATATGGAATCTTTGCATCTCCTTTACTGGAACTGGAAAAGGACGGAACCCTACCAGTAGAAATTATTGTAAGACTCCTTGAAGAGATATGGGAGTTCATAAATGTTAAAAAACACTTCAAGGGAAAAGCCCTATACCATGCCTTTACCCGAAACAACATAATATTTTATGACCCTGACATTGCATCCAAAGCACTCAAGGATATGGGATTTAACAATCTTCCTGAAGATGACAAAGAAATTAAACTCCTAATAGATAAAAGCTTCAGAAAGCATAATCTTGTATGGGAAAAAGTTAAAGAGGGATATTACTGCATACCTGTAGATATAGGTAATAAAACTCTGTACTTAGGAGCTCTGAACCTCACTAAAGTTGCAGATTTTCTCGGCAGATTAGCCTCAGAATTACCTCAAACTCCTAAGTTGGAATAGCCATTTCTGATTAGTCATTACATATCTTATCTTCCTTGGACAGAACTATACTTTTTTCTTCTTCTTCTTATTCTTTCTTTAACTCTGTGCTTCACCTTAGCAATAAGATGTTCAATGTGCAGTGGAAACTGCCCATTTTCCTTCATAGGAATCTTAAAGAAAACTTTAACTAATCTTCTGACATCCTTAATGTGTGGAAAACAACCATGTTTATCATAGTAAGACGAATAATACTCCTCAAGCCACCTTTCCAACTTGGATTTTTCTTTCTTCCTCGCTTTAAGAACTCTTCGGCAAGCCCTTTCTATATCATCAGTATGATAAAGCTTTAGAATCTCTACAAGGTCTTCAAATTTCTGCCTATTCTTAAGATAAAGCTTTATATCCTCCAATTTTAGTTCCATACTTCCTCCCATAGGAGAACAGGATACTTTTCCCTCACAACTTCAAGTAATTGGTAAATATAGGACTTAATCTGACACTGTTCAAAAACGTGCCTGGCATATTTAAAATTCATGTCAGACACAATTCAAGAAGAAAACTACATAGTAGTTTTATACTACATACCTACCACATCCAGCAGGGTAACTACATAAAAAACTGCATACTATCTACTACCAAAGTGACCATATACCCCATGGTACTTTATCAACTTTTGGTACTCCTGGATTTTATAGTTACCATAGTAACTATATAAACTTAAGTTCCCAAAATATCAAGGTTACTTTAGCAACTAAAGTTATTTGGTCTATATAGAAACTTTGGTATAATAAGGTAACCAAAGTAACCTTATAGGAGGAAGGGCGATGAAAGAAAACATTCTTTTGGCAACAGACATTGGTTATGGAGACACTAAGTATGGCTTTCTGGAAGACGGAAAGCTTACCGTCAAAAAATTTCCTACTGCGATTGCAAGAGTTACAGGAAGAGATAGTTTTGGAGACTACATAGAAGAAGATAATGAACTGATAGCTTATCAAGGGAAAAACTACTATGTAGGTTCTAAAGCTTTAAACTATCCAGATAGACTCATACCTACCAGAACTCCAGATTTTAATTTAACCTACTCTCCTTTGATTCTTTACAAGATATTCAAACAGGAAGACCTCAAACCCAGGATGGTTTCTCTTTCTCTCTCAATAGGAGAATTCAAAAGGAAAAAAGAATCTATGAAGAAAATATGTTCTAAATTTTTCGTGAATGGCGAATACTTTGAACAGGAAATATTTGTATTTCCCCAAGGAATAGGAATCTGGAAGATAGCAGGTAGCCCGCAAAATGCCATTGTAATAGACATCGGTCATAACACAGTTGACGTTCTCTCAATAAAAAATGGGACTCCGGACAGAGAGCTCTCCTTTGGCATAGACAATATGGGAACCTCAAACATAGCTACGGAAATAAGAAATTTCATTTTTCAGAAGTTTAATGAATTGATTACAGAACATGAGGCAAAAGAAATTCTCTCAACTGGTAAGTTTATGCTCTACAGAAAAGAGATACCGCTAACTGAAATGGTGGAAGACCTCAAGAAGGAGTATTCCGAGAAAGTCCTTAACTCCATTCTCCAGCATACGTCTCTTAAAGAATTTTTCAAAAGAGCTGAAAAAGTGATACTTGCTGGCGGAGGTGCTTACTTTTTCAGCAAAGAAACACAGAAGGAATATGGCATAGAGATACCTCCACGACCCGAATTTGCAAATACTGAAGGTTTCTTCCAGATCCTATCAGAGATTAGTGGAGGCTAATTATGAAAAGAGTTTCCTACTCTATAAAACTTCATATTCCAGAATCCCTTTATGAAGTTCTCAAAAACAATGTTGAACATAGATTGCCGAACAAAAACTTTGTATTCAATGAATTTGCTGAAGCTCTTGTTACAGCCTGTAACCACGACAAGGAAAAGATAGCACAGGTCTTAAGAGAGATATTTCTTAAAGGTCTTAACTTTGAAGTTTCAGAGCTCAAAGTTGAAATAAAGAAAAATGAACCTTCCCGTTATCAAGATGCAAAAGAGAAGGAAACGAAGGAAAGTAATCACACGAAAGAAATCAACCCAGAAGATATTAAGAAGCTTGAAGAAAAATTCAACCTTTAGGAGCTCCCCTCTTGGAGCTCCTCCTCATTATTTCATTAACATCCTCTTGGGATTCTCCTATCTTCAAAAGTTCCTCGGCATTCTTCCTGACCTTTACTTCAAGATAAGATAGCAAACGGTTCACTCCTGCCTCTCCAGACTCCAAATAAGCAGCTGCTAAAGCCGATAGTGCAAGTCTCAAATATTGAGCAAGAGATAGGTCAAATCTTTCAAGGATAAATCTATCAAGCAAAACTATTCCAGGTTTGTGCCTCGCTGAAACATTAACTATAGGAGTACCTGTAACAAGTCTATCTATAACAGCCAACTTTTCTTTCTGAGAAAGACTTCTGAACTTTTCGATGAAGGCTTCAACGTCGTCATCGAGTTTTTTAAGCTTTTTCTTTCCCATTAGCCTTCAAGCCTCCTATCGTCTTTAGATTAATTAGAATTCTTTAGATTAATTAGAATCCAAATCTGGAAAGTCTTGAATATTGCATAAAAGAAAAGAAATCTGATAAATGCGTAAAACTAAAGCATTTAAATCTTGACAGTCACTATAAGCTCGCTTATTTTAAGTGTAAATTAAACAGATATAAGTGGAAAATGAATGAATCCATTTAGAACAACATTAGAAACACTAACGCACAGCTTGACAGGTGGAATAGGACTACTCGCAATGGGATTTTTAGTAATGACTACTTTTATTGGCTTTAAAGAACGACTCGTGCCTCTGGTAGTTGTAAGTCTATTACTTGAAATTACATTAGGAGCAATGTTTTTGGTGAAATGATGATTGATACCACAGCTGTTCAACCTTACGAAATCTATGGAATAGCTGTAGAAAGAATTACCCACAACTATGCTTATCAGACATGTCTGGATTGCAAAAAACCTTCTCTTCCTGTAAAAGACAGAGAGTTACCACATCCAAGTAAAATTGAATGCAAACCTGTTAAATTTACTATAACTGACCACATCACTGTTTTTTTCGATACAAACAGCTCAGAGCTCCACAGGGAAGAAAAAGAAAAAATAATGAAACTTTTGGAATCTTTTCATCCAGAAGAAATAGAGGTAATAGGTTATACCGATAGACATGGAAGCAAAGAATATAACAATCAACTTGCACTGAGAAGAGCAAAAGCAGTAGCAAAAGTAATTAAAGAACTAACAAATGCAAAAGTAAAAATTAAAGGCTTTGGAAAATGTTGTTATCAGTCATACAAAGACTGTTACAACAGAAGAGTAAAAGTAATAGTCAAAAAAAACATCCTTTATAAACCAAATCTGGAGGTGCACTGTGAAGCTGAGTAAAGCAGATGTAGTAGTAGCAGCCTTGATTATTGCTGTGTGTGCTGTTAGTCCAGCATTCGCCGCAACGGATCCATGGTCTAACTTCTTCACCCTAATGAAAGATTGGATCACTGGAAACCTGGGTAAATTTCTGGCTTTACTCTCAGTGTCCATTGGTGCTGGAATAACACTGGTAACGCACAGGTTCCAGCCCCTCGCTTGGTCAGTCATTATTGCAGTCGTCCTGGGTGGAGCTGTAGGACTGGCTAAGCTCTTCTTTAGTGCCGGGGGAGACGCATTCGGAACAAGCTGGTAAGTTGATAAAAAACAAGGGGGCTCTCGCCCCCTACAAATAAGGAATGCCAGATGAAAGATAGAAAAAACTACCCAATCCCTAAGTATTTAGATGATACCCCAGAAGTAATAATTTTTCCAGTCGATGAGTTTCTTGTCTTTACATTTTTGTTTCTCCTGACCTATTTCATAAACATTCCCATGTTCGTTTGCCCGCTAATTGCACTACTGACCGCTTTTCTTTACCACAAAGCAAAGGAAGGAAAACCAAAGAACTATCACATGTTAATCCTTTACCAATTAGGTCTAATCAAACCTGAAGGAATACCAAGCTCAGTAGTAAAGGAGTTTCAAGAATGAAAAGGGAAAAAGTAAACATAAGCTTTCAGGCGGATAAAGACTTAGTTGAAAAAGCTAGAAGAATTCTGAGAGAACGAGAACTTTCTCTCGCAGGCTTCATAAGACTAAAACTGAAAGAATTAATAAACCAAGAGGAAGAGAATGGGAAGCAAATACATTGAGCTTTGGGAAAATCTAAAGGAAAAAAATAGAACTTTAGTAATCGTAATCGTTCTTTTAATAAGTGTTATTTTCATTCTCCTGCAAGGGATTATTTACTTAGCAACACATAAAAGGATTACTTTATATGTTCCAGGAGCTCCATACGCCATTTCCGTTCCAGGTTACGAATTTGCAATCTGGTGGGCAAGATATTTCGTGTCATTACTTGCAAATTTCAATTACGAAACAATAGATGGGAACCTTGCCGTCCTCAACGAAGTAATAGACCCTGAGCTCAAAAAGGAACTCTTGAAACAGGCAGCAAAAATAAAGAAAAACCGCATCTCACAAGCTTTCTACATAATAGAAGGTAGTTGGGAAGTAAACAGGAAAGAAAAAATCGTTAGTGTTAAAGGGATAAAAAAGGTCTGGATAGGAGATAAGCTGGTAGAAGAATCAAAGAAAAAGCTTGTTCTTAAGCTCAGATTCGAAGGTGGACGGTTTATCCTGGAGGAATGGAGATATGAAGATACCATATAAAGAACTTTTCTTAGCAATATGGGTAGGCTTAGGTTCTGCCTATGCAAATAGTATAGTGGAATATTCCGGGGAACCGGTTATCCTAACGGTTTCAGACAAGGTTGCTAATGTGATTAACTTCCCTGAACCAGTAAAAGAAGTATTTTCTTCTTCAAAAGACCTAAAAGTAAACTTTGCCCAAGGAAATACAAAATTAGTAGTTTCTGTTCCAGATAAACCTGTCGATTTAATTGTTTTCACTAAAAGTGGGAAACTATACACCCTAAACCTTGATCCTGCCCCTCTCCCAAGTCAGGTAATTACAATTGTTCCCAACAAAAAGGAAGTCCAAAAGAAAGAAGCCAAACTTTTTGAAGAGAAAAACGATTATGAAAGTCTGATAGCAGAACTTATTAAAGCAGTAGCTAACGATTCTCCACCGCAAGGATATGACGTTCAACCTTTCGAGAAGACCCTTGATACACCTGACATCATTTTCACTTGCGAAGCAAAATACACAGGCTGGGAATATGCCGTTTACAAATGTGTAATGCTCAACAAAAGCAATAAAAAGCTATGGCTTAGGGAAACTTCCCCTTTAATGAAAAGAGTCTTACCAGAGATCACATCTCAACCATGGAAATCTATAAGAGCAATCTCGTTTGAAAGAGACATTCTCTTTCCAAAAGGTAAAGGAGCTTGGTACTCAAAACTTTATGTAGTAACAGAAAACCCTGAAAGCACATTAAGTGCTATCTACGACAGAATAAAGAGGTAAGAATGGCTAAGGAACCTCAAACACTTGAAGAACTTGAAAAGAAGAAGAAAACAAGGGTCATCTCTGCTCTGATAATGATCCTCGGAATTGGCGTATTCGGAAGTCTCGCCTTTTCTATATACGACATGATAAGAATTGCCAAACAAATGTCCAAAAAAGAATCAACAAAACCCAGAATTATCAGCAAAAAAGAAGTAGAAAAAGGCTGGAAGGATATAACAGAAGAACGACTTTCTGACCTTGAAGATAATCAAAGAAAAGTAAGAGACATACTTCAAAAACTTCAAAAGAATCAAGAAGAATTGTTTAAAAAGTTCCAGGAGATTGAAATTAAATTAGGAGAAATTAACTCAAAAACAAGGAGCTCCACGGTACAACCTTCCCACATTCACAAAGCTCAAAACAAAAAGCTTCCAAAAGAAAGTTTGAAAGAACTTGCACCTCCACCAAAAACTTATATAAACTCACATAAAACTTTCGAGGAAAAGCTTCAACAGAAAGCTCCAGAAGAGAAAAAAGAACCAGAGCTCATAAAATTCACTCCAACTGAAACAAGCCAAGTTCAAGAACAAGAGAACGAACAAAAAAAACTGAAACTTAAAATCCCAGTCGGATTCGTAAGAGGAATAACACTCACAGGACTTGACGCTCCAACATTTCAGTGGGGAATGCAGAATCCACATCCGATTCTTATTTCCCTTGAAGATAGAGAAATTCTTGCCAACAATAGAAAACTTAACCTAAAAGCATGTTTCATTCTTGGTTCTGGATTCGGCGAAGTAAGCTCCGAAAGAGCATACATAAGACTCGTAAAGATTTCTTGCATAGGAAAAGATAACGGTCTATACGAAGGAAAAGTAAAAGGCTGGCTCATAGATGACGATGGAAAAGTGGGGTTAAAAGGTAGGCTTGTAACAAAACAAGGAGCCTACCTTTCCAAAGCTCTTATAGCTGGGTTCCTGAGCGGTATTTCCAAAATTCTACAAGCGGGTGCTACAACAGTTTCAGTTTCTCCTCTCGGAACTACATCAACCATCAGCCCATCCAAAGCTACCAAGATAGGAATATTCGCTGGAACCGGGAATGCAATGGATAGACTTGCAAGGTTCTACGAAAAAATGGCAGAACAGATATTTCCTGTTATAGAGATAACTCCAGGAAGAAGGGTTGTCGTCTTACTTGAAGGGGGAGATGAAATATCAAAGGGAAATGAAATAACACTCGATCCAATTGGAATACTTGGAGGTTTAAAGTGAAAAGAAAATTACTACTACTTTTAACCATAGGATTCATAAATACCGCATCGGCTACAACGCCGAAAGAAATAATGAATAATCATCTAATACAAAAGGCTGGAAAGGTAGAAAGTGTCAGGAATCTTGGAAATTTATACGAAGTTGTAATTAATCGTTCCTATCATAAACAGATTCTTTACGTCACGAGAGATGGAAAATACATAATAGCAGGTGCTCTATTCGATAGCAAAACAGGCAAAAACATAACTGCCCAAAGAGAGAAAGAGATAAACAGGATAAATTTAGCTGAGCTTCCCCTTCAAGATGCAGTTCATATCAAATTCGGAAAAGGCGGCAGAAAATTGATAGCTATAATAGATCCTGAATGTCCATTTTGCCGCCGTTCTTTCTCATATCTCAAAAATAAAAACGTTGATTTGTATGTTTTTTTCATGCCTCTATCATTTCACAAAAATGCACTTAACTGGAGCAAAAAGATTTTATGCTCAGAAAATCCTTCAAAAACTTTGCTGAAACTTGAGGAAAAAGGAGAAATTCCTACATGCAAAAAAAACAAAGAAAAGGAAGCCGAGAACCTATTAAAAAAACACATCCTAACAGCTCAGCTAATAGGTGCAAGGGCAACTCCAACATTCGTAACTTCCGATGGCATCAAGATAGAGGGATTAAATAGAAAAGAACTTGATTCTTATCTGAAGGAGAAGAAATGAAAGGAAAGTTCTTAGCCATGTCCTTAGTACTAATTACATCTTCATCCTGTGCAAGCCTAACGGTAGGACATGAACATTTCAGGTGCGAAGGAACCGATAAAGGCGGTATTTGTGCTCCAACTCATTATGTCTATCAACATAGAAAAGAACTCATGAAAGAACAAAAGCCAGAAACCTCCGGACAGAAAACAGCGAACAATCTCTATCAAGAATATAAAAAGCTTGAACTAAAGGATTTCACACTCTATAGACCTGCTGGAATTCCTCAGAAACCTGTTAGACTCGAAGAACAAATACAGAGAGTATATATCTTTCCTTATCAAACTAAAGACGGTAATCTAATAGAGGGACATTACATTTATACCGTAGTCAAGCCTGCGAGATGGCTTTACTTCACGGAAGCCCCACTGATTCAGGTTCAACAAGTTAAGTCTCCAAGACCAGAAAAACCTCTCAAACCTTCCAAATATGACAGAATCATAAGGAGCTATCTCCATGAAAAAGCTACTAAGCATAAGTAGTGTAATGCTGATATTTCCAGCAGTAGCATACAGCAACGAAATAGTAGGAATTCAAGAACTTAAAGAGGCAATGGTCTTTATGCTCCAAGATATAGAAAACTTAGAAAAAAAAGTAAAGTTTCTCCAAAAACAAGTTAACATGCTGCAAGAAGAAAACAAAAACCTAAAAGAAATAATCATTCGCAACTCACTACCATCAATCTTCGCTGAAGGAAGATTAAGCGACTACCTACTTTATACTGGAAGTTTCAGAAGTCTAAAAGGAGCTTTAAGATGGAGCTCCAGATTCATAGAAGAAGGTGAGGAACCTATTATCGTATCCTCAAGAGAAAAAGCATTATTCTCTGTAGTTCTACAATGCAACTCCTATGAAGAATGTAAATCCTTGAAGAAAAAATATGGAGGATTCATATCCCACAGAAAGAATAGAGAAACCAGCAAAATACTTAACTTAGTCAAACTTTTCAAAAAAGCTGAAGAAAGACTTAAAAACCAAAACTTCACAGTTATTAATGGGATTCATTTCTTCAAAGTCCAAAAAGATGAAAGGGAAATAAGACCTTATCCTCATTTTAAAACAGAAAACGGCTTCATAGTAATGAAGCTGGAGGGAATTCTATGATAGGTAAACTCTTGGAAAAGGTATTTTTAGGAGGAACACCTTCATACGATGAACCTCTCGACTTAAAAAAGATTCGTTACTTTAATGAAAAAGTCTCTTTGAGCGACTTTATGACATATCAGTTCTATTCGGAAAAAGATAAGCTCTATGAAACACTTACAGGTTGCGGTTTCATACTTGAGGTTGCTATCCCAGAATATCTGGGAAACAAAAATGCAGTCGATTTTGAAATATTACTTAAAGAAACCTACCCTCCTGATACCATAATAACCTTCTTTTCATTTGCATCAGAAAACATAGATCCAATACTGGATTTCTATCTCCAGAATCACATGCACCGTCCAAAAGTAAAACATCCAGAAGTTTTAGAGGAAATAGTTAAGAGTAGAGTTGAATATTTGAAAAAGGCTTCAAGGAGCTCCCTATGGTCAGACATGCAGGCAAGACCAAGATGGATAAAAAACTATTTATCAGTTTTTATGCCGTGGGGAAACGACCTTAACAAAAGCTGGAACACAGCCAAGAACATAGCGAGAAGAACAAGAGCTCTACTTTCGAACTCAGGATACCATCCACGAGACGTAACTCCAGAAGAGTTCATTTCAACTTTGAGAGAGATTTTCGTTCCAAACTTCCGGGGAACAGCTTCCCATAATCCTCAAATGCCAATTAGAAGACAAATAATTGATAAGGAAACTCGCATACGAATTGACATAGACGATAATGAATTTGCGGATCTCCACTGCAAAAGAGGAAAGGAAGAACATTTCATAAGAGTATTCCACATAAAAGGTTTTCCAAGACAAATAAATCTATGGAAGTTCAGCAACATCATTTTTCCATACGATCAGCCTCAGAAAGAGAAGTTTCCATATCAGTTTGGCATCATTATGTCAGTAAGAATAAGGGACAGAGAGAGGAGAAAACAGGAACTGGAGAAAAAAGCTCAGTGGAACATTCATCAAACAGACAATAATCCCCTGGCTAAGTTCTTTCCCAAACTCAAAGAAAAGAGAATGTATGCCGAATATGTCCTTGAGTTGATAAATGAAAATAAATTACCTCTGGAGGGAGTTCTAACATTCTTTACAATGGCTCCAGATAAAGAATCTCTTGACTTTTACTCAAACGACATAATTCAAGCTTTCACAAGCGAAGGATTTGAAGTAACAAGAGAGATAGGAAGTTCCATAGTTCCAACTCTTCTTGAATATCTACCATTGAATCACATAGAAGAAAGGAGAGAATTCCTAAAGAAGGACTCCACACTTTTTGACGCTAACATCGCATCCTTGATCCCATTCATAGGAGCCGTTTACGGAACCAAAACACCTGCAACCATATATCTCGACAGAAAGTTCAACATATCCTTCTATGACTTATTTGACTCCAAAACAAACTACAATGCAGTAAAAGTAGCTACCTCTGGCGGAGGGAAGTCTTTTAGTGAAGGAGATTTCCACGTACAACACTTATCAATGGGCAGAGTAATTAGAGTGATAGATATAGGATGGTCCTACAAAACCCTCTGTGAAGCTATTGGAGGAGAGTATATTGAACTCTCTGAAGATAAAAAACCATGCTTCAACCCATTTACCAATGTAATCACAGATGAAAGCGGAAATATCCATGAAGACGAAATGGAAAGCCTTGTCCCTCTTATAGGAATTCTTGCAGGAATAGATGTCTCCTACCAGATAGCAACTGAACAGGATAACGTCTTTGCAAGATTTGCCTCAGCAATAACTATGGCTATCAGTCAAGCCTGGAAAAAACACGGCAGAAAAATGGGAGTTAAAGAGGTCGCAGATGAATTAAAGAACATGGAAGACACCACAGGAGAAAGAATACCTCAAAAACTCTACGAAGCCCTTAAACCGTTTGCTTATGAACCAAATAAAGCCAGGTACTTCAACGGCACAAATAACATTAACTATTCCCTTGATTATGTCGTCTTAGAGATGGAACAGGTTGAACAAAAAGACGTAAGGCTTAAAGGAGCTATCCTGCTATCCTTAATTCAAAAAATCCTGAATGAGTTCTTCCTTGCTGAAATTAAAGGAGACAGAAGGAAAAAAATACTGGTAATTGATGAAGCATGGTCTTTGCTTGCAGATATGGCAGCTGCAAAGTTCATGGAAGCAGCTGCAAGAAGATTCAGAAAGTATGGATGTTCTCTTGTAGTAATCACTCAGGGAATAGACGACCTTTTTAAATCCCCAACAACCCAAGCTATATATGCCAATGCAGCCCATTTAATTTTACTGAGACAGAAACCCGAAATCCTACAGAAAGTTCTTGAAGAGAAAAAGTTAGTTTTGTCAGAGTTTGCAGAAGAGATTGTCTCAAGCCTACACACACGTCCAGGTAAATATTCAGAGCTCTACATTAAAAGTGACGACCTCGAAGGAGCTGTTAGACTTGTAGTAGATAAGTTCTCCTACTGGATGTTCACAACCCATCCAGATGATAAGAAAAAACGTGAAAAGCTAATGAAAAAATACAACCTATCCCTGTTTGAAGCATCCCGCATACTTGCAAAAAGAGAAAGAATAGGAGAGCTACTTGTCAAAGCAGGAAAAATAACGCCAACCCAATTGAAGTATGCCCTTGAGATAAAAGAGAAATATCCGGCGAAAAAAATAGGAGAAATCTTGATAGAGATGGGAGCAACTACAAAGGAGGTAATAGATGAGGTTCTTGAAAAGTGATAGAATGAATTCTAATTCAAGCTTGAGGAACCTGCTCCTCTGGCTGCCACCAGAGGAGCGGATCTGTATATCCGCAATCGGATTAAGGAGGCAAAAACTATGAACAATGTTATTTTAAGGGAAAATATAGACTATTTCAACCCCGAAAAAATTGAAATTCGGCAGTTTACTTCTGGCTTCTGCCGAATGCCAGATGCCCTCTTCCATATCCCTGAAGAACTCGAAATCAAAAGTTGGAAAGCAAGATTCATAGTAGGGTTGTCTTACCTTTATGCTTTGAGCTTCGGTAAAGGAAAAGCACTAACAACGAAAAAAGAATTAATGGAAATATTACAAACCAAAAGCTCCAGTGTTACAAATGCATTCATCAACAAAGTCAACGAACTATCTAATTTGCTTAAAGCCAAAGCTGAAAAAGCAGGCATTCCTATCGAAGGAGGAGAACTTATAACACAAAAAGGGAGAAAAGGCGGAACCCAATGTTATCTAATAGACCAAACCATTATAGCCGAAGCTTTCAGACATAAAGTCAACCACGGCGGGACATTTGCTTTCTACAATATAGCTCTCCTCCTTCCAATTTCCGCTCAGGCAAAAGCCGTTTTGCTCTATCTCCACCGGAAAGCCAGAGGTGGAAGTCTTCTCGACGGAAAAGCTGAAGCCTCTGTTTCAGCAAGGGAACTGGCACAGATTCTTGCGATAGGAACCGGAGGAGGAAGACTGAAAGGCTATCTCTTAGAACTTGAAGAAGCTGGAATAATAGAAAAAACATCCCGAAGAAAACTCAAATTCAGAATAACCAAGCTGGATGAATGGAATAGAGAAGCTCTACTCAATATCCTACATAACTGGAAAGGACATCCATTCCTCAAAAATTGGAAGTTCCCGATTGAGCCAATATCTCCCCAGGAAGATTGCAATGAAAAAAGTCCAATAGGGCGACAAAAAAAGTCCAATAGGGCGACAATAACAGATGAAAAAAGTCCAATAGGGCGACAAAAAAAGTCCAATAGGGCGACATATAGGAATAAGAATAGGAATAAGACAAAAGAAAGGAATAAGTCTATGGAATACGACGCCATATATAACAATGGCGGCGGAACAAAAAACAGTATGGAATCCCTTAACAGAAGAAAAAGCGACAATAAGGAAACTCCTTCTCTAAGTAAGCCTGACGGCTTAAATCTAAAGAGTGACGAGCGGAAGTTAGATAAACCTAACATTGCTGACCGTGTGGACCAGAAGGAGCTGGAGAAGATAAAAGAAGTCTTAAGAGTAATTTTGCCAGAGCTTAAAAGAGCTTATCCAGAAATTTTTACTTCAGAAAACCTGAAAATATTTGAAGAGTTATATGCTCCAGCACTGAGAAAAATTTACGGAGATGAGTGGTTGGCTTTAGCAGTTATGTATGAGTTGTTTAATAGAAAAGCGCCTCAATATGGCTATTCAAGGAAGGTCAATAAGAATTTCTTAGGTTTGCTGATTTCGTTTGCTTTAAAAGATTCTTCATCGGATTTCTGGGAGTTCTACAAGAAATTCAGAAGAGTTTTTGGATTAGGACTTCAGAAGGTTGAGAATGTAGGACAGAAAGAACAACAAGGAGAGCAATCGGAACCAGGGTTATCTCTTTCTGACCTGAAAGAGTTCTTCAAGAGAAAGTTAAAAGATAAGAAAACCATTTACACAATGTTTATAGAAAATGGCATTAAGGCTTTAGAGAAGGTTGGTGGTAAGTGGGTTGTGAGATGTAAGGACAGTATAACGAGAGATTATGTCTCTAATAACTTTATGGATTTCCTTAAGGAATTTTTGAAGTCTGAAAACATAGAGATTGAGGGGGCTTAGATGGAAAGGAAAGGCTATATCTATTTAAATGAGGTCAAGATCACCGGGAGACTTACGGATGAGGTGAACTACACGAGATTTGAAGGAGAAAAAAATGGTAGTGTTGCGGAATTTACTATTGCTCACAATCGTAGATGGAAGCCGAAAGAGGGCGAAGACTGGAGGGAGAGCACAAGCTTTTTCAGGGTTAAAGCTTATAACGGACTTGCCGAGAAGGTG
>CAJXJV010000002.1 GCA_913055135.1 uncultured Desulfurobacterium sp.
GAAGGTAAAATACCTCTTGTAAAGCCTGGAAGCAGGAATATTCCACTGAAATAGGCGGTCTTGTATGAAAATCTTTAAACCTTTTGAAGTTATAAGGGAAGAGCTGGAAAGAGCTGAGGAGTACTCAAGGGAACTCCTCAATTCTAATGTCAGGTTCATTCTCACAGCTGGTGGTTATATTCTTGATAGCGGTGGAAAGAGGGTAAGGCCAGGACTTACAATCATTTCTGGAAAACTTGTTGAAGCTCCTCTTGAAAGATTAATCCCGGTAGCAACCGTTATGGAGTACATGCACACAGCTACTCTTCTTCACGATGATATCGT
Source organism: uncultured Desulfurobacterium sp. (assembly GCA_913055135.1). Classification (GTDB taxonomy): domain Bacteria; phylum Aquificota; class Aquificia; order Desulfurobacteriales; family Desulfurobacteriaceae; genus Desulfurobacterium. The sequence goes on from CAJXJV010000002.1 coordinate 325, forward strand.
TGATGGTGCAAAGCTGAGGAGAGGAAGGTTATCAGCAAATGAAGTCTTTGGAAACGACGTTGCAGTCTTAGTTGGTGACTACATGTTTGCAAAAGCCATTTACATCCTTGCAGTTTACGGTGGAGACGAGGTTTTAAAGGTTGCAGCCCAAACTGTTCAGGATATGGCAGAGGGAGAACTCCTCCAGCTTGAAAAGATTGGAAATATCAACCTTACAGAGGAAGAGTACTTTGACATAATTTATCGAAAAACTGCCTCACTTCTTTCAACCTGCTGTGAAGTCGGTGGAATCCTTGGCGGAGCAAGGGAAGAGGAGAGGAAAGCTCTTAAAGACTACGGTAAATTCATCGGTTACGCATTTCAGCTTGTCGATGATGCCTTTGACTACATATCTGATGAGAAAACAATTGGAAAACCTGCTGGAAATGACATTAGAGAGGGGAAGGTAACCTATCCTCTCCTTTCAGCACTGAAAAAAGCAACAGAATCTGAAAAAGAGAGAATTTCCCAGGTTCTATCAACCGTTGAACCAACTACGGAACAAATCGAATCTGTAAGACAATTTGCATTTGAAAAAGGCGGAGTCAAAGAAACAATTAAACTTGCAAGAGAATACGTAGAAAAAGCAAAAGAAGTTCTCAACGTCTTTCCAGAGTCACCTTTAAAAACTGCCCTCTTTGAAATTGCAGATTTTATCGTCGAAAGAACCTATTAAAGATTTTGTTAGTCCTTAATGATTTTATAAAGCATTCTTGGTTCTTACACAAAATTATTGACACAATCAAAGACAAGCCGTGGAAACGGCTATAAGTTATATTGAGAAGATAGTTCAACTCAGTGGATAACCGTATCTGGGGGGCTTAAAATGGGGTATACGCGAGAGGAGTTAAAAGAGTTTATGCTCAAAGAAATTGAAATAATACAGGACATCATCAAACGTATGGCTTTCAACTCTTTCATGATGAAGGGATGGACTGTTACTCTTGTTGCTGTAACTCTGCTACTTAAAGGTTCAGAGTATCAGGTTTTTATAGCTTTCATTCCTTTAATTGTCTTCTGGTATTTAGATGCTTACTTCCTGTGGCAGGAAAGGCTTTACAGGAGGCTTTACAACTGGGTGGTTCAAAACAGGATGCAAACAGAAGAGTTTTTGTTTGACATGAATGCTTACAGGTTTAAGGATGAGGAACAATCTAAATTCAGGATTATGTTTTCCATTACTTTAGGATGGTTTTACGGTTCCATTTTTGTTCTCACATTGATTTATGCATTCTTCTTGTTAGGGGGAGTCGGTTAAGTGGCAAGGAGAGTATTTTTCAGTTTTCATTTGATTTTTTAAGTTCTTTTTCTTTATCGTTAAGTAACCGAATGTTGTCAGATGCTCTTTGTTCATCTTTTACCCCTTAGTATCTGGGTTATTTTACTAAGAGTGGAATGTTTTAAGTAATCACCTAGAACTAAGTCGTCGTAGAGTTCTTTTAAGTCTGTCTCGTATTCCTTCACAGATTCTTTTAGTTTCACTGTCAATGGGGACCTCCAGAACGACAGAGTTAGCTGCCAACTCAGCAGATTTCCACTCGTTCCAGGCTTTAAATTTATTGATTTCATAAACGGAAACAACCCTGCCAGAAGGTTCCATAACGACTGCGAATCTGTTTTTAGAACTGAAAAAGATGATTTTGTTTATCGGATTCTTTGGGTTTTCTACCAGAGCTATCTTGCTCCTCTTTCGTTTCAACATTGCTAAACAAATTCTTATAGCCTTCGAGAATCGTTCTTACCTGAATTTGAATTCTCTTTACCCTGTCCATTCCTTTAACCTCTGTGACAATGACAGGAACAATATAGTACAGGCACCGGGAGAGGGAATCACGTTATTCAATGCACTTAACCAGCAGATCTGCAATATGGAATGATTGGATGGATGAATCTATTCTCTCGAGGCCTTCGGCGATGTTCATTACACATCCAGGACATTCTGTAAGAACTGCATCACTTTTGGTTTTCTCTATGTTCTTTGCCTTTTTAATCTGAATTTCTCTTGAAATTTCTGGATGAGAGAGTTTAAATGAGCCTCCCATTCCGCAGCAGTTGTCTGCCTCTTCCAAACTGGTAAACTCAACGTTTCCAACAACTTTTAAAACGTCTAATGGATAGTTCCTTGGGATTTTCTGTCCTCTAACAATGTGACAAGGATGGTGCCATGTGACTCTTATTTTCTTTGGAAATTTCCACTTACCTACTTCTTCAATGTTCTCAAAGAGAACTTCTATCAGCTCTCTTGATTCGTAGGGAAGTTCTCTGTATTCTTTCTTCAAAATGTGTCCGCAGGTTGCACAGGCTGTTACTACAAAGTCAACATCTAATTTTTGTAGCGTTTTGAGGTTTTTTTCTTTCATCTTCTCAAATGTTTTAAGGTCTCCTGAGAAAAATGCTGGAGCTCCACAGCAGTGTTGATCTCGGGGAACAAAGACTGAGTATCCAAGAGCGTTTAAAACCTTTACAACGTTCATTGCAGTTTCTGTGTAGAAGTTGTTAAACATACAACCTGCGAAGAAGACTGCTTTTCCCTTTTCAGCTCCTTTTGCTCTGTACCATCTATCTTTATCATTGAAGGGTTTGGACTTTATTTCAGGAAGAAGAACCTTTCCAAGTCTGGGAACGTTTATTAAGAGCAGTCTGTTCTGTGGACTTTTTGAACTTTTTGTAAAGAGTTTTGTTAGGGGAGCTGTTATCTTTCCAGCAGTCTCAAGGAGATTTCTGTTTGAAAAGAGCATAACCGCCGCTTTTTTTTCTGGTGGTAGTCCAAACTTCTCAACTGCAAGAGCTCGTGCAGAAATGATTATCTTTTCATAGTCAACCATTACCGGGCAAATCTCTGCACACCTGAGGCAAGTTGTACAGAGGTTGAAGAACTCAGCAGCCTCCTTGTCAAGCTCAACCTTTCCCTGGTTTATCATGTTTGCAAGGAAGATCTTACCTCTGGCAACAGAAGGCTCTTCATGGGTAACGTTGAAGACAGGACAGACAGTCCTACAGGAACCACAACGGACGCATCTCTCTATAACTTCGTTGTTGATACCAAGTATCTTCTTTCCTCTTTCTTTCTCTGTCATCGAGCTCTCCACAAATCAGGAAAGGTTAGCTGTATAAATTTATGAAAAAAACTGATAATTACTAATTACTAACTAACGGCAGTTCTGGAAATGTTGGAACTTATTTAAGTGGATTGGAGGTTACTCAAACAGAACAAGCTTAGAGTTGAATATAGGTCCTTCTACGCAGCATCTTTGATAGCCTTTTGTTGTCTTTACAGTGCAACCGAGACAGGCACCAACTCCACAGGCCATTCTCCTGTCAAGGGAGAGAAGACATTCTACGTTAAGTTTTTCTGCTATCTCTTTTACAGCCTTTAGCATTGGCGTTGGTCCGCAGACAAGCCATTTGTAGTCTGTGTACTTTTCAAGATCAGTGGTTACAAAACCTTTCTTTCCGTAACTTCCATCTTCTGTGTAAACTTCAAAGTCAATGTTGTACTTCTTCAGGAATTCGAGTCCGGATAGATTTTCGCTGTTTCTCTCTCCGTAAAGGAACTTTACCTCTTTTCCTTTTTCAGAAAAGATCCTTGCAGCGTAAAAGAGTCCTCCAATTCCAATTCCACCTGCAATGAAAAGGTACCTTTCACTGTCATCTTCAAAGTAGTTTCCAAGGGGCAGAAGAACGGAAACTTTTCCTTCAACCTCTGTCAGGAGTGCAGTTCCCCTTCCATATACTCTGTAGAGAAAGGAGACTTTATTTCCTTCAACATTAAAAATTCCCAGAGGTCTTCGAAGGAGTGGATCAAACTGCTTTTTATCCCTTACCTGAACCATTCCAAACTGACCAGGCTTTATCTTTTCCAAGGTCTCTTTATCAACTTCAATGGTTAGAAGATAATCTTTGCCTGTAATGTGTCTATTTTCAACTACTGGAAACTCCATGCTAATCTCTCTTAAGACAGACTTTTCCTTCTGCAATTTCCATGAGAGCGATAATTGTCTTCTTGTGGTCTTCTCCTTTTTCGTCCTTTCCAAAGGTGTAGGAGTCAACTGTGTAAAGGTGTCTCGCTCTCTTTGCCGCTACGTGGACTGTTTCGTAGTAGTTCCCAATCTTTTCAACAACCGGCTCCAATGAAATTCTCTTAGACATTTTTAGCCTCCTTTAAAAGCTTCAAAATTTCACTATCTTTTACGATTTTTTCAAGCTGGCTTTTGAGTCTTTCAGTTCTGCACTTTTCAGCCGTAATGATAGACCTTAATTTCTCAAAGGCAACCTCAAGAAAGTCATTAACCACAAGGTAATCGTAGTAAAGAGCTTTTTCTATTTCACCTCTTGCTATTCTCAATCTCTTTTCTATGGTTTTCTCGTCGTCTGTCCCCCTGCTTCTCAGTCTTCTTTCGAGTTCAGTCAGGGATGGGGGGAGAATGAAGATGAGAACAGCTTCGGGAAGGTTTTTCTTAACCTGAAGAGCTCCCTGAGTGTCTATGTCAAGAAGAATGTCTTTTCCTGCTTCAAGAGCCTCTGTAACTTGACTCTTTGAGGTTCCATAGAGGTTTCCATAAACCTCAGCCCACTCTAAGAAATCTCCTTCTTCTATCATTCTTTCAAAGGTTTCTCTATCAACGAAAAAGTAGTCCTTTCCGTTTATCTCCCCCGATCTTGGTTTCCTTGTTGTATAGGAGACAGAAAACTCCATATCCGGGAAGGCTTTCAATAGCATGTGACAGAGCGTTGTCTTTCCTGTTCCAGATGGAGCTGAAATAACTATGAGAAGTCCTTTCAATTTTTCTGACAAGGGAGCCTCCAGCTATTCAACGTTTTGAACCTGTTCTTTTATTCTTGCTATCTCTGTTTTTATTCTAATAACAGGATCTGTTATGTCTATCTCTTTTATCTTATTCCCCAGAGTATTAATTTCTCTATGCATCTCCTGGCAGAGAAAGTCGAGAGTTTTTCCGACCGGTTCAGTTGAGTTTAGGAGTTCCCTGAACCTATGGATGTGGGCGTGGAGTCTTGAAATCTCCTCTGAAACATCCTGTTTTTCAGAGAGGAAAGCTACTTCTAATTCGACTCTCTTTTGAAAGTCTTCCGGAATTTCCTCTCCAGAGAGGAGTTTCTGTACTTTTTCCTTTAGCTTTTCGAAAAGCTTTTGTTCTATTTCCTCTATCTGAGGTTCGAGCTCCCTGAGAATCTTTTCTATTGCTTCAAGTTTCTCTTCAAAATAGGCTTTGAGCTTTTCTCCCTCTTTCTTCCTTGCTTCATCTACCTCTTTAAGAGCACACCTAAGAGCTTCAAAGAGAACCTCTTTGTACGGTGTGACGTCCAATTCTTCTCTCACGAAAACATCTGGAATTGAGAGGAGATCCTTTAGCGATACGTTAATCTTTTTTCCAGAGAGGGCTCCGATTCTATTGGCGGCTTCAATGTACTTCAGTGCCTCTCCGTAATTTATAGCCACTGGAATTGTTGCATCGGGAGAGAGTCTGTAATGGATATGGAGATCAACTTCTCCTCTCTTTATGTACTCTCCAACTGCTCCATTGATGTCATTCAAAAAAGGATTAAAAACTCTTGGAATTGAATATCTAATTCTGAGAGCCTTGCCGTTAAGTGTTCTTATCTCAACTGTTATCTCTATCTCCTGATTTGACTTTACACACTTTCCAAATCCAGTCATGCTCTTCAAGATACACCTCTACTGGAAGAACTTCTGATTTATTTTGATCGTTGCTTTCTGTCTCAGGAGATTTACAAAGTTCTGGTAGTTACTCTCCGTTTTGGCGTTAAGTATGAAGTTTTTAAGCTTTTCCATTTTATCTTTGTCTAACTTATCGACTGTCAGTTCTGTAATTGGTTCGAAGACTCCAAATCCGTTTTCAAGAGCTATCAGGAATTTCTTCCCTTTATCTCCCATGAAGAGAATCTCGACATCCTGAGGGTTCACAGGCTTAAACTGGTCTAAAAGTTGTTCTCTACTGATGAATTCTGTCTTTTGTTGAAGCTGAGAACCTTTTTTTAGAAACTCCTCTGCAGCTTTTCTTGCCATTTCGAGGGCTTTTCTCTTTTTAAGAGTTTCCTCTATCTCTTTTCTGACAGCTTCAAGTGGTTTTACCTTTTCTCCCTCTTTCTTAAAGAAAACGTAGTAGTTGTTCTCATCGCTGTAGAAACCAAAGTTCTTTCCTTTGAACTTTTCGGAGATGAGCTTTTTGTCTGTCACTGGCTGAGGATTGAAACTGTTTAGCTCCTCTGTTTTGCCAGTCTTTGCCAGATTGTAAGCCTTTCTGGCAAGATCCTCTGCGCCATTCTCTTTCTTTGGTATCCGTAGCAGGAAGTACTGTTCTCCCGTTTTTTCACGGAACTGACTCAGGTTTTTCCTGTAGAACTCTTCTATTTCTTTTTCTGAAACTTCTGGTTTAAAGTCCTTGCTCAGGAAGAGTTTGTATTTGAACTCTCTCTTTCCAAAGGTCTTCCTGTAAAGGTTCTGGAGTTCAAATTCTGTAACTGATGGAGACCTGTTGACAACTGCCATAAGTTTTTCAATCAGCAGGTCTTCTCTTACCATTTCTTCGAAAACTTGAGGAGAGAGTCGGTTTGCTTTTAGAAATTCCCTGTAAAGTTCTTCAGAAAACTTTCCATCTTTTTGGAAGATGGGAAAAGCTCTTATCCTTTTGGCTACAGCCCAGTCGCTGACCTTTATTCCCTCTTTTTCGGCTTCGTCAAGGAGGAGCTTCCTCGTTATTAGTCTCTGGAGTGTAGCAATTTTCACGTCCTTATCAGGGAAGATCTTTCTGTAATTTTCTCCAAACTGCTGCTGGAGCTGGTTTACAAGCTGGTTGTACTCGCTGTTAAACTCAATCAAATCTATAGATCTGCCGTTTACAGTTGCTACTTCATTTCCAGAGGGACCGGACACAGATCCTCTTCCCCAGACCAGAAAGATTGTGCCTACAAAAGATGCTGCCACTATCCAGAGGGGAATGCTGAAAGCCTTCATGTTTTTCCTGATTTTTGAAAGCATAAATCCTCCGCTTGCAATTTTATAAGAGAGATTTATACTTAAAATTGAGATTTATCTCAACCTTAATTATCTCAGGAGAGTTCTTGGTGAAGAAGAGTTTCAAAGAAACACGATTTGAAATGAAACCTATCTTAGAAAAAGCTGAAAATCTAATTAAATCAAAAAACTACAGGAAAGCTGTTGAAGAGCTTGAGAAATATAAAAATAAGATAAGGCATGTTGATTTTTATCTCCTTCTTGCTGAAGCCTACGAAGGGCTTGGAAATAAGGAAAAGGCTGAAACCTACTTTGAAGAAGCAAGATTCTTAGATACAGAACTCCGTTCAAAGGAAAAACTCCAGAGGGGAGTTTCTCTTGTAGCTGTAAAAAATTTCAGAGCTGCAGAAAAGGAACTTCTTGAGTCTGTCAGATTGAATCCATTTGAAAAGGATGCTTACCTTGAGCTTTACAGGCTATACAGGGAGATGAGCAACCAGAAAGAGATGGTTAAAGCCCTTGAGAGCCTTATGACTGTGGATCCATATAGCATTTTTCCCTACTTGGAGCTTTCGAGATTTTACGGGATAAGGAGACAGTTTAAGAAGGCAGAAAGGGTTCTCCTTTCGGGTATCTCCATAACCGATTCCCCGGAGCTTCATTTTGAGCTTGGAAAACTCTACGCTGAAATGGGCAGAGTGGAAGAGGCAAAGGAGGAGCTCTCTGAAGCCTGCAGACTGGACTTCAGGAATGTTGAGTATAGACAGAAACTTGCGGAAGTTATGGTAAACAACGAGGAGTATGAAGAGGCTCTGGAAGTTGTGATGTCAACACTGGAGCTCTTTCCCGATGCGGTTTATGTGATTCAAAGTGCTGCGGCTCTCTACGATCTCCTTGGGAAAGAGGAACTTGCTGAGTACTACTACAGACTTGCAGTCTCAAAGTCGGAAGGGTTTGTTAGGGAAGATGCAATGAAGCTCCTTTCGGAATTTTTAGTTGAGAAGGGAAGGTTTGATCAGGCTGAGGAGCTTCTGAAGGAAATAATTGAAAACACGGATAACATCTGGATTCTTCTTGACTCTTTCTCTGAGCTGGCGATTCTTCTCATTGATCAGGAAAGGTTTAAGGAAATTGCTGAAATTGGTAAGTTCATCTTAAAAAATCCTGAACTCTCGGAAGAGGAGTATTGTGAAATTGCAGAGATAGTAGCAGATGCTCTCTATGAGGAAAAGGAGTACGAAGAGGCTATGGAATACTACAGGGAAATTGTTGATTACTCAAAGGATGAAAAGTTGATAAAGAGGGCATACAACAAGCTGAGGGAAGTTGAGGAAATAGAATCGCTGGAAAAGATGTTGGAGTCTTCTTAAGTTTTAAAAAAGCACTTTACAATTCCACTTCTCTTTGCTAAATTTCCTTTTGCCTTTTGCCACCGGTGAAACAGTTTATGAGGAGGTTGTCTTAATGCCAGTAGATAAAGACATTAAACAGGAGATTATCAAGAAGTACGGGTTCCACGAGAAGGATACAGGTTCTCCAGAGGTTCAGATTGCAATTCTTACAGAGAGGATTAAGAACCTGACAGAACACTTCAAAGTTCACAAGCACGATAACAACAACAAGAGAGCTCTTCAAAGACTTGTAGGTAGAAGAAAGAAGCTTCTCAAGTACCTCAAAGAGAAGGACTTTAATAGATACCAGAATATTGTTCTTAAGCTCGGTCTTAGAAAATAATCTTCTGGAGGCGTTCTGCCTCCGTTTACTTAACGTGAGTAATCTCTCCACAATCACTCCTGCTAATCTAAACTTTAACTTCCTATTTCCTTATCTATTGGGAAACATAGAGACTTTCCTTTCCTGAAGGAATTGGGGGATTTAGCATTTATAGAGTAAACTAATAGAGATTTGTGTCGGGTTAGATTGTGTTATTATTTTGCCAGAATTGGTTTTGTTTTCTAAGTTTAACTTCAACAAAACTTGGAGGGTAAAAATGTCTATATCTGAAGTTGCTGGAGAGGTTGGTGGAAGACCTCTTAGGTTTCAAACGGGGAAGGTTGCCAAGCAGGCTGATGGTGCCATTATCGTTTCTCAGGGTAATACAATGGTTCTCGTTACTGCTGTTATGAGCGATGAACCGAGGGAGGATGTTGATTTCTTTCCTCTCCTCGTTGAGTATAGAGAGAGAGCTTATGCTGCGGGAAAGATTCCTGGAGGATTTGTAAAGAGAGAGGGGAAGCCTTCTGATGAAGAGGTTCTTAAGTCGAGAGTTATTGACCGCTCGATAAGACCTATATTTCCCAAGGGTTTCAGGAATGATGTTCAGGTTGTAGCTTTTGTCATTTCTGCCGATCAGGAAAACGACCCTGCGGTTCTTGCGATAAATGGTGCTTCAGCAGCTCTTCACATTTCTAAGATTCCCTTTGAGAAACCTGTGGGTGCTGTAAGAGTTGCAAGGGTCAATGGAGAGTTTGTGATAAATCCTTCTTACGAGCAGCAGCAGGAAGCAGATATAAACCTTGTTGTTTCTGGAACTGAAGATGCTGTTGTAATGGTTGAAGGCGGAGCAAAAGAGGTTCCAGAGGAAGAAATTCTGGATGCCATAGAGCTTGCCCACAAAGAGATTAAGAAATCCATAAAAGTTCAAGAGGAACTCAGAAACCTTGCTGGTAAAGAAAAGTATGCGTTCATTGCTCCATCCCTTGATGATGATACAAAGGCGAAGATTGAGAAATGGGTCTTTGAGAGGATTGAGCCAATTATTACGATTCCTGATAAACATGAAAGGCGTGAGAAGTTAAGAGAGCTCAGGGAGCTTATGTTTATTGAGCTCAACATTCCTGAAGAAGAGCAGGCTCTTGCAAAAGAGGCTTTTGCCGAAGCTGAGAAGAAGTTTGTAAGGCAACTGGTTCTTGAAAGAGGTGTCAGGATTGACGGCAGGAAGCCCGATGAGATTAGACCTATCTCCATAGAAGTTGGACTTCTTCCAAGAGCTCACGGTTCAGCTCTCTTTACAAGAGGTCAAACACAGGCTCTTGTTACAACTACACTTGGAACACCGGAAGAGTACCAGCTTGTTGAAGGTTTAATGCCTGAAGAACAGAAGAGATTTATCCTTCACTACAACTTCCCGCCGTTCTGCGTGGGAGAAATTGCACCTCTGAGAGGGCCAGGAAGAAGGGAAATCGGTCATGGAGCTCTGGCAGAGAGAGCACTTGCTCCTGTTATCCCTGATGAAGAGGAATTCCCCTATGTCATAAGGGTCGTCTCAGATATTCTCGAATCGAATGGATCTTCTTCAATGGCAACCGTCTGTGGTGGTAGTCTCTCACTGATGGATGCAGGTGTGCCCATAAAAGCTCAGGTTGCCGGTATTGCGATGGGTCTCATCATGGAAGGCGATAGGTTTGTAGTTCTTTCCGACATTCTTGGAGATGAAGACCATCTTGGAGATATGGACTTTAAAGTTGCTGGAACAAGAAGGGGTGTTACTGCAATCCAGATGGATCTGAAGGTTAAAGGAATAAGCCGTGATGTTCTCTCAAAAGCTCTTGCTCAGGCAAGAGAGGGAAGGATGTACATCTTAGATAAGATGGATTCTGTAATCTCTGAGCCGAGAGAAGAAGTTTCACCATTTGCACCAAGAATTGTTTCAACAAGAATTGAGCCTGAGAAGTCCAGAGATCTTATAGGACCTTCAGGAAAGACAATTAAGACTATCATCGAAAAAACGGGAGTTAAGATAACAATTAAAGAAGATGGAACTGTTCTGGTTTCTGCTCCGTCAGAAGAGGCGGCAGCTCAAGCTCTGAAAATGATAGAGGATGTTACAAGGGATTTGGCAATTGGAAATACTTATCTTGGAAAAGTTACAAGGGTTGAAAACTACGGAGCGTTTGTAGAGCTTGCTCCAGGAAAAGTAGGTCTCATCCACATTTCAAAGCTTCCTCCTGAAGTGAGAGAAAACATTTTTGAGAATATCAAAGTTTCAGACGTTATTCCAGTTAAGATTATTGAGTTTGATCAGATGGGAAGACCAAAACTCAGCCGTATAGACGTTACTCCAGAGGAGGAAAAAAGGCTGAGAGAGCAGGGTGGATTCTACGCTGAGCCGGAGAGGGGTGATGAGTAACTGGGCTGCTGGTTGGGTTTATTCAAAAGGTTTGACGTTGGAATTTGACGATAGATTCTTAGATGTTGCTGTTAAGATTTACAGCTACTCCAAGGGAAAGCTTGAAAAGAGGGGAAACAGATTTTTCCTCTCCCTTTCCTCCTATCCAGAGGTTAAGGAAATTGATCTCTCATTTGTGAGAGGTGTTTTTGAATCTTCTGGAAGCTGGGGAAGTAAAACTGTTTTTGTTCCTTTTGTTGAGAAATTTAAACAGGAGATGAAAGGGCTTCTTTCCTATTTTTCTCCAGTTTTTACAGAAGAAGGGGCTTTTCTTACCGGTGAAAGTGCCGATCTCTTCATTCATTCTCTTTACGATGAAGATACAGAAGAGAGATCAGAGTTCTTCTTTGAAAGATATCTGTCAATGCTCACAGGAGAGATATGGGAGAGAAAATCTTTTAAGGTTTCTCTCGAAGAGGGAGCTATTGCACCGTTTAAGAAGAGAATTTCTGACAGCGGTTGGGATTTGCACCTTGTAAAATTGATAAAGAAAGAAGGGAATCTTTACTTTTTCGATACAGGTGTAAGAGTTGCTCCACCGCCAGGTTTCTACTTTGACCTTGTTCCAAGGTCTTCTATCTACAAAAGCGGTTTTGTCCTTGCGAACTCTGTTGGAATAATAGATATGACCTACAGAGGAACGATAAAAGTTCCGCTCATAAAGGTTGATTCTTCAAAACCTGACCCAGAACTTCCCTGGAGAGCGGTTCAACTGATTCCAAGGAGATTTTTCCCCCTTGAAGTTGAACTCTCAACTTCCCTTGATAGGACAATCAGGGGGGAAGGAGGGTTTGGAAGTACAGGTTAGAGGTGAGAGTTGATACCGATAAAAGATATCAATCCAAGCAGTTCTGCTCCAGTTGTGACGATTTTTATCATTATTATCTGTTCGATTGTATTCATCTATGAGCTTATGCTTGGTCCTTACAATGAACTTTTTCTTAGGATGTTTGGAGTCATTCCCTATGAAATTATTCGTGGTGTGGATATTCCACCACCAGATCCGCTTACACCATACGGCAATTTAATATCCTACCAGTATCTCCATGGAGGTTTTCTCCACATATTTGGTAATCTGCTTTTCCTCTGGGTTTTTGGAGACAATGTTGAGGACTATTTTGGAAAGCTGAAGTACTTTATTTTCTACACTCTCTGTGGAATAATAGCTGCTCTCATACAGGTTGCAGTTTATCCCGATTCAAACATTCCCCTTATTGGGGCATCTGGTGCTATAAGTGGTGTTTTAGGAGCTTATATGCTTCTCTTTCCAAGGGCTGGAGTTGTTACTTTAATCTTTATCTTTTTCTTCATAGATGTTGTAATTCTTCCTGCAGCAGTCTGGATAGCTATCTGGTTTTTCATCCAGTTTGCAAGTGCTCTTGTTTCAATCAACCACCTAACGATGGGAGGAGTTGCCTGGTTTGCTCATATTGGTGGTTTCCTGGCGGGGGTTGCTCTTACTGTCCTGATTGGTCCCCGTAAGGGAAAAGAGAGGGAAAGAGAGATTTTTGGGTTGAAATACTAAATAGAAGAAAATAGCTTTAATGTAGTTGCAAATAGTTTGCAATAAGGAGGAAGCTTTGGAAAGGGAAAAGCTTTACATATTCGATACCACTTTAAGAGATGGAGAACAGACTGCTGGAGTTAACTTAACGGTTGAGGAGAAGGTTCAAATAGCAAAGCAACTTGAAAGGTTGGGAGTTGACATAATAGAAGCTGGGTTTGCAATAAGTTCTCCAGCAGATTTTGAGGCGATTCAGAGGATCTCTAAGGAAGTTAAAAAGTCAACCGTCTGTTCACTTGCAAGGGCTGTTGAAGCTGATATTAGAACTGCCTGGGATGCACTGAAAGAGGCAGAAAATCCCAGAATACATACCTTTATTGCTACATCTGATATTCACCTCAAGTACAAACTGAAGATGACAAGGGAAGAAGCTTTAAGGAGAGCTGTTGAGGCTGTAAAACTTATTCAGGATGTAAGTGAGGGGAGGGCAGAAGTAGAGTTCTCTGCTGAAGATGCTGGAAGGACGGATCTCAAATATCTCTATGAAGTTCTTGAAGCCGTTATTGAAGCTGGAGCCAGGGTTGTAAATATTCCAGATACTGTTGGTTATGCTATTCCTGATGAGTGGTATGAGAAGATTCTTTCAATTAAGGAAAATGTCCCAAACATAGATAAGGCAATAATCAGCGTCCACTGCCATAACGATCTTGGACTTGCAACTGCAAACTCTTTGATGGCTGTTAAAGCCGGGGCGAGACAGGTTGAGTGTACTGTTAACGGCATTGGTGAAAGAGCCGGGAATGCTGCAATGGAAGAGATTGTTATGGCAATAAATGTAAGACGTGATCAGTTTTCAGTCTATACAGATATAGATACAACTCAGATTTACAGGACTTCTCAGCTTGTAAGCAGATTGACCGGAATGATGATTGCAAGGAACAAGCCAATTGTTGGTGAGAATGCTTTTGCTCATGAATCCGGAATTCACCAGCATGGGGTTCTTGCAAAGAGAGAAACCTATGAAATCATGAAGCCTGAGGATATTGGTCTCAAAGAATCAAAGATTGTTCTTGGAAAACACTCTGGAAGACATGCCTTTAAGAAGAAGCTTGAGGAAATGGGAATTTTACTTTCTGATGAGCAAATAGAGGAAGCTTTCAGGAAGTTTAAAGAACTGGCATCCCGTAAGAAGGAAATTTATGATGTTGATATTGAACTTATCGTTGAAGGTCTTGATGGAGAAAAAGAGAAAAAGTTTGAGCTCATTTACAACCAGGCTGTTAGTGGGGAAGGGATTATTCCTTCTGCAACTGTAAAAATAAAGACTCCTGAAGGGGAAAAGTTAGGTCTTGCAGTTGGAAATGGTCCAGTAGATGCGACTTATAAAGCCATTAAAAATGCTCTTGGTCTTAATGATGAAATTCAGTTAAGAGATTTTAAAATACGAGCGATGACTGCTGGAACAGATGCTCTTGCGGAGGTTTATGTGACAATTGAAGGCGAGGGTAGAAGGGTTAGCGGTAGAGGAGTTGATTCAGACATTGTGAGAGCTTCAGCTCTGGCTTTTCTTGAGGCTCTCAACAGGTTAGAAAAGAGGAAGTCAAAACGGGGTTAGATGTGAGAGCTTTTAACCTGAGGGAAGTTAAAAATCTTGGAGCTGGTATTTCTCTTTGCGTTTTTCCTCCTGTACATTTCCATATCTGCAAGGTGAATCGCATCGCTTATGCTTATAGCATCATCAGGAATTACAGATATTCCATAACTGATGGAGATGTTAAACATCGCAAGGGCTTTTTCTATTTTTCTTTTTAAGTCCTCTAATTTTTCTTCAATTTCTTTTTTGTTAAATTTTTCTCTTCTTAAAAATACAAGAAACTCATCTCCTCCAATTCTTGCAACGTAATTTCCCGCAAAGTGTGTGGAAATTATATCTGCAATGGTCTTAAGAACTTCATCTCCTCTGCGGTGTCCGTAATTGTCATTTACTTCTTTGAAGTTATCGAGATCAATGTAGATAATTATTGCTTTTTCGTTCTTTTGTTTGGTTACTTTCTCGGTTTCCTTTTCAAGAAGTTTAAAAATGAAGCCTCTATTAAAAAGACCTGTGAGGGCATCATATGCTGCAAGTTTCATTACCAGTTTGGTATCTTCGTCAAGTTTTTTACTGTACAGATGGAGGAAAACTCCTATAGCGGTGTAAGGGGCAAGGGCTAAAAGTAATTCCTGGTAAGAGTAGGCGATTTTCAGAAAACCGATACCGCTTACTACGGCTGTAAGAATTATGATAACCTGAAGTAGTATTTCCCAGATAGTGGCTTTTTCAGTTTCAAGAATTGAGGATGCAATAACAGGAAATGTAAACGTCCAGAATATTCCTGTTCTTTCGGTACCACCATCAATAATGAGTCCCAGGTTTGCTACTATTGTAAGTATGAGCACCAATTCCTGGAAGTAGTTTTTAATTTTACCCTTTATGTAGAGAAAGAAGAGTACAAACCAAACTGTACCAATGGCAAATTCAAAAAGTGCCATGTTGACTTCGTGCTTCATAAAGTGAATAAGGGTAAAGAACATTAAAAGAGAAATGGCAATAATAGAGATTATCCAGGCATTTCTCTCCTTGAATTCCTTGGCACTGTTGAAATAGGTTTGTAATTTCATAACGTTCCTCTTTCATCGCATTAAAGAGAAATACGGCCGATTATAACATAATCTAATACCATTGTATCAAAAAAACAACTTATGCGAATTCATTTGGAGAGTATGAAAGGCTATGGCAGTTTTTATAGAATATAGAGTTCAGAATTGTTGTAAAAACCCATGTGAGGTAAAGTCATGAGAATAGTAGATTTAAGAAAAGAAGGCTGGGAGAAAGATCCCGAACTCCTTAGAATTAAAAACAGAGGTCAGGGGCTGGAAAGCAAATATGCCCAAAGTGTCCTTGAGATAATTGAAAACGTCAGGAATTTTGGAGATAATGCCGTATTCTCTTACGCGAGAAAGTTTGACAGGGTTGAGCTTACTCCAGAAAATGTCAGGGTTGCTGAAGAGGAGATAGAGGAAGCCTTTAAGAAGGTAGAACCAGAAGTTCTTGAAGCCATAAAGGTTGCTGTTGAGAGGGTTAGGAAGTTTCACGAGTATCAGAAGGAAAACTCCTACTTTGTTACAGAACCGGGAATGGTTCTTGGACAGAAAGTTACACCCTTAGAGAGTGCTGGAATTTACGTTCCCGGCGGAAAAGCCTCTTATCCATCTTCTGTCATAATGAATGCAGTTCCTGCAAAGGTTGCGGGTGTTGAAAAAGTTGTGATGATCACTCCAGCCATTGGTTCCTTAGAGGTTAATCCTTATTCACTTGTAGCTGCAAGGCTCTCCGGGGTTGATGAGATCTACAGGGTTGGTGGAGCTCACGGGGTTGCTGCAATAGCTTTTGGAACTGAATCAATACCAAAGGTTGACAAGATTGTTGGTCCTGGAAATATCTACGTTGCCCTTGCAAAGAAGTTTCTCTTTGGAACTGTTGATATAGATATGGTTGCAGGTCCCAGCGAGATACTTGTAATTGCAGATGAGTCTGCAAATCCAGAGTGGGTTGCTGTTGATCTCCTTTCTCAGGCTGAACACGATGAGCTTGCAGGCGCTTTCCTTGTTACTCACAGTGAGGAAATTGCAAAGAAGACAGTAGAGGCTCTAAAAGAAAAACTGAAGGCTCTTAAAAGAAAAGAGATTGCGGAGAAATCCATTGAGAATTTTGGAACTGTCTTCATTACGAGGGATATTTACCATTCCTGTGAAGTTGCAAATGTAGTGGCGCCAGAACACCTTGAGGTTGCGACGAAAGAACCTTTTGCTCTTCTTGACCACATAAAGAATGCCGGTGCTATATTCCTTGGACATTATACCTGTGAATCCTTAGGGGACTATGTTCTGGGACCGAACCATGTTCTGCCAACCGGAGGCAGTGCAAGGTTCTTCTCTCCCTTAGGAGTTTACGACTTCATTAAGCGTTCTTCTGTTCTCTACGTCAGTGAAGAAGGGTTTAAGCAGGTTTCAGAACATGCAAGAAACCTTGCCGAGTGTGAGGGGCTTGAGGCTCACAGACTTGCAGTTGAAGTGAGAGAAGCAATAAGGATACCTATAAAGGTAGAGGAAAAGGTTTGAGAGAGGTAGCCTTAAAAGAAAAGATAACTAATTTAAGAGAACTCTTTAAACTGGTATTTGCATTGTTTTTTGGAGATTTAGCTGGAACTTTAAGTATTCTTCGGTATGACGGATTCAACCTGCTATCTTTTACAGGGATAGTGAGTCTGCTCTGGCTGGCACTGGCACTGTTTGTCGTCTGGAACAAAATGGAGTATTACTTAAATCTTCTGGAAGAGGACAAAGATGAAAATCACAGTAACTGACATAGCAATAGTTGTTACTTATCTAATAGCTCTTATAGGGCTTACGTCAGTAATCTACATAGCTGTAAGAGAACCAAAAAAGAGTAAGAGGTAGTAATGAAACATCTCATTTCTGCAGAGGACATTTCAAAGGAACGGTTTCAGGAGATATACAGGCTCTCTCAACAGGTTAAGGAAGCTCTAAGAGAAGATAGGAAGAAGTTTACAGTCCTCAGAGGCAAGTGTGTTGTGAATCTCTTCTTTGAGCCCTCCACCAGAACAAGGTCTTCCTTTGAAAAGGCTGGAAAGTTCCTCTCAGCTGATGTTATCAATATAACCGCATCTGCAAGCAGTGTTAAGAAAGGGGAAAGTCTCATAGATACACTGAAAAACCTTGATATGATGCATCCGGATGTTGTTGTTCTGAGGCATCCGTGCGAAGGGGCTCCCTATACAGTGAAAAACTACATCAATGCTTCGATAGTTAACGCTGGAGACGGCTGTCATCAGCACCCAACTCAGGCTCTCCTTGATGCAGTTACTTTAATTGAGCACATGGGAAGTCTTGAAGGAAAGAAAGTTACCATAATGGGAGACATTTCCCACAGCAGAGTTGCAAGGTCTGACGCGATACTCTTCAGGAAGCTTGGAGCAGAGGTTTTCATCTACGGACCCTCTCCAATGATGCCAAGGTTTCCGGAAGCTCTTGGTGTAAAGAAACTTTCCTCTTTTGAGGAAGTGGCTGAAATCTCAGACGTTGTAGTTCTCCTCAGGATTCAACTTGAGAGGCAATCGGCTAAGAAGGTTTTTCCTTCTCTTAGAGAGTATGCGGAGCTCTTTGGAATGAACAGGAAAAAACTTGAAATGCTCAAAGCCAGGACTATTATCCTTCACCCAGGACCTTTCAACAGAGGAGTGGAGCTCAACAACGATATTGTTACTTCAAGCCGTTCTCTCATATTCCAGCAGGTTGAAACAGGACTTGCTGTCAGGATGGTTGTTCTTTCGCTGCTTTGCGGAAGACTTGAGAAGTTGAAGGAGGAAATTGCATGAGAAAGTTGATTACTTCTGGAATTCTTCTAACGGCAGGACTTTTTATTTTTAGCTGTTTTGAAGGTGGTGTTCTGAATAGAGATCTTGTTTTTAAAAATAAAAATGGAGATGTTGTATTTAGTCATGTTTACCACGTAAAGGTAAAAAAGCAACGTTGTTCTTTCTGTCATCCAAAACTATTTAAGAAAAAATTTGGAATGGACAAGTTTTCAATGGAGGATGTCTGGCAGGGCAAGTACTGTGGTGCTTGTCACAACGGAACGAAAGCTTTTGACGCTAAAAATCCAAAGAACTGCTCAAGATGTCACAAACAAACTGAAAAAGGGGAAGGTAAGTAATGGCTTCTCTTCTCATAAAAGGCGGAAGAGTTGTTGATCCATCTCAAGGCGTAGATGGACAGTACGACATTCTAATTGAGAACGGAAGGGTTGTGAAAATTGAAAAAAACATTTCTGAAACAGAAGCGACTGAAGTTTTAGACGTTGATGGGCTTATTGTTTCTCCGGGTTTTATTGATCTTCACTCCCATCTAAGAGATCCCGGGCAGGAGTGGAAAGAGGACATAGAGACAGGCTCTCAGGCTGCTGTTGCAGGAGGGATAACCTCTGTCTGCTGTATGGCAAATACGGATCCGGTTAACGATAATCCTGCTATTACTAAGTACATTATCGAAAAGGCTGAAAAGGTAGGACTTTGTGATGTTTTCCCGGTTGGTGCAATAACAAAGGGACTGAAAGGAGAGGAGTTAGCAGAGATAGGTCTTATGGTGAAAGCAGGTGCTGTTGCGATTTCGGATGACGGTGAAACACCGAAGGATGCGAAACTTTTAAGAAATGCAATGGATTATGCAAGAAGTCTTGGAATTCCCGTTTTCTGTCACAGTGAAGATAAGAGCCTTTCTGCTGGTGGACATATGAACGAAGGTTTCCTCTCTAACTACCTTGGAGTTCCGGGAATGCCGGCAGAGGCTGAAGATATCGGAACAATGAGGGACATTCTAATAGCGAAGCTGACCGGTGCCCACGTTCATATCTGTCACGTTTCAAGTAAAGGAGCTCTGGAAATAATAAAGAGAGCGAAAGAGGAAGGAGTAAGAGTTACATGTGAAATTACTCCTCACCACTTTACTCTTACTGAGGATGCTGTAAGGAGTTTTGACACAAATGCCAAGATGTGTCCTCCTTTGAGAACAGAGGAAGATGTAAAGATGTGTAAGGAGGCTTTGAAAACAGGAATTGCCGACGTTATAGCAACAGATCACGCTCCTCATACAGTTGATGAAAAGATGGTAGAGTTCTGTCAGGCACCTTTCGGGATAATTGGATTTCAAACGATGTTACCCCTATCTCTGAATCTTGTTAGAGAAGGTTACATTTCTCTTTTCCAGCTAATAGAGAAAATCTCGACAGTTCCTGCCAGAGTAATAAACAAAAAGGACATCGGGACACTGAGACGAGGAGCTCGAGCCAATATCGCAATTTTTGACCCTGATGAGGAGTATGTTTTCACGAAGGAGATGATTAAATCGAAGAGTTACAACTCTCCGTTTCTGAATGAAAAGTTAAAGGGAAAAGTGAAATTTACAATTTATAATGGTAAAATAGTGTATAAAGATGTATAAAGGGAGTCTATATGCAACATGGTCCAAGTTTTTTTGATATATTCTGGCTTTTAATCATTTTCTTTTCCCTCTGGCCTATTTTCCAGCAAAAAAACCTTGAATGGGCGAGGTTTCGTCTCATCAGGGAAGTAGAGAAAAAAAGAAAATCAAGAGTAATAACGATGATTCACAGGCAAGAGAGACTTGCCTTTATGGGTTTTCCTCTTATGCGATTCATCACAATTGAAGATTCTGAAAGAATTCTAAGAGCAATTAGAATGACTCCCGATGATATGCCAATAGACTTAATAGTCCACACTCCAGGTGGACTTGCTCTTGCTGCTACTCAAATAGCTTCTGCTCTCGTTAAGCACAAAAGTACTGTTAGAGTAATAGTTCCTCACTATGCAATGTCTGGTGGAACTTTGATAGCTCTTGCTGCAGATGAGATAGTTATGGATCCAAATGCTGTTCTGGGACCCCTTGATCCACAGCTTGGGCAGTTTCCAGCTCCTTCAATTGTGAAAGCTTTGAAGACAAAGAAAGGTCAACTGAAAGACGAAATGCTCATCTTAGCAGATGTTGCAGAAAAGTCGCTGGTACAGATGAAAAATACGATCCTTAGAATCCTTACAGCCAAAGGGTACAGTAAGGAAAAGGCAGAAAGGGTAGCAGATCTTTTGACTTCTGGTTACTGGACTCACGATTATCCGTTAACCGTTGATGTGATTAAAGAGTTGGGTCTTAACGTTTCAACTGAAGTACCAAAGGAAGTTTACGATTTAATGGAGCTTTATTACCAGCCTACGGGTCAGGCTGCTGTTCAGTATATACCTGTCCCGTATGGAGAACCCAAAAAAGGAGAGGTGCCAGTAAGGAAACCCCATTAGGAGTGTAAAGTGTTTAAGGTAGGAGACAAAGTTGCCTGTCCACCTCATGGTGTAGGTGTTATTGAAGGTAAGGAAGAGAGGGAGGTGGGAGGAAAGAAGTTAATATATTTCAGAATTTCTCTCATTGGAAAAAACATGTCTATTTTAGTTCCCGAGGCAAGTATTGAAAGTTCAGGAATCAGACCTATACTGTCTGAAGAAGATATAGAGGAAATATTTAAGTTTTTATCGGAAGTCCCAACGAACATAAGTGAAAAGTGGACTGTGAGACACAGACTTAACGTTGATAGACTCAAAACGGGCAATATAAAAGAGCTTGCAACTGTTGTCAGGAATCTTTCCTACAGGTCAAAGGATAAGGAACTCTCTTACTCGGAAAAGAGGATGTTTGAAGAAGCTTTTGGAAAGCTTTCTGAGGAGATAGCCCTTTCCTTAGGAGAACCTGTAAAAAAAGTCAAACAGAGGATAAGGAAAATCCTCAGAGAGGTTAAGAAATCGTGATACTATCAAAGTTTCTTGGAGGGTTTTTCTTATTCCTCCTCTTTATTTCAATGGTGATTTTTAAGAATTACGGTTTTACTTTGACTCAATCCCTCATAATAGGAATTTTCATTACTGCTGCATCCTTCCTCTTCTACGAATTTGTAATGAAGAAAAGGCTGAAAATTAGAACGATTATCCTTTTTTCAGCAGGTTTCTTTTTAGGTCTTTATATTGCAAAGGGAATCACGCTTTCTCTCTATTCAATATTTGCAAATTTTCCTTATTTGCAGGAAATTCTGTTTATAACTCTTCCGTACCTCTTTGGTTTTAGTGCTGTAGAAGTTGCAAGGAACAGACCTCTTTCAGAGCTCCTCAAAGAGGAACAGGGGCTTTACTGTACTCCAAAGGTTATCGATACCAGTGCACTAATAGACGGTAGAATAGTTGAGATAGCGAAGATAGGTTTTATTGAAGGGAAAATAATTATTCCAAGATTCGTTCTTGAAGAGCTACAGACCCTTGCGGACTCCACTGATCCGATGATAAGAACTAAAGGAAAAAAAGGTCTTGAAATGGTTTCCCAGCTAAGGACCTTAGATAAACCTCCGGTAGAAATCTACGAAAGAGACATTCCATGGATTAAGGACGTTGATTCAAAACTTGTAGAACTTTCAAGAAGATTGAGGGCAAAGCTGATAACTACGGACTACAATCTGAACAGGATTGCATCCATAAAGGGGGTTGAAATTCTCAATATCAATGATCTTGCAAATGCCCTTAAACCTGTTGTTGCAGTTGGGGAGGAGCTTGTAATTTTCCTTGTCAGAGAGGGTAAAGAGAAGAACCAGGCTGTAGGGTACCTTGATGATGGAACGATGGTTGTTGTTGACAACGCAAAGCATTTGATAGGTCATAGGGTGAAAGTTCTTGTAAATAATCTGCTTCAAACATCTTCAGGAAAGATAATCTTTGCAAGACCAAAAGAGGTTGTAAAGTGAGATTTGCCGTTATTCCTGCTGCTGGTTCAGGAAGAAGATTTGGCGGAAAAAAGCAGTTTTTTGAAATAAAAGGGAAACCGCTCATTGAGTACCCATTGAAGGTTTTCCAGAAAAGCGAACTGATTCACGGTATTATCCTTGTTCTTCCTGAAGAAGATCTTGAATTTGGTGAAAAGCTAAAAGAAAAGTTCCCTAAAATAGTTAGAGTTGTAAAAGGGGGAGAAGAGAGGCAGAGCTCCGTTTATAGAGGTCTCAAATCGATAACTGAGCCTGTAAAAGAGGTTCTCATTCACGATGGAGTGAGACCGGTTATTTCAGCAGTAATGATAAGGGATCTTGTTATCTCTCTTTCAGATTACGATGTTGATGGAGTTATCTTAGGAGTAAAGCCGAAGGAAACTGTAAAAGAGGTCGATTCTCCTTTAGAACCCGGGGACTTCTTTGTTAAGAAAACCCTTAATAGGGATAATCTGATTCTGGTTCAGACTCCACAAATCTTCAGCTTTCAGGTTCTCCTTGAATGTCATGAAAGAGCAAGAGAAGAAGGCTTTTTTGCGACCGATGATTCGGCACTCCTTGAAAAGTACGGTTACTCTGTCGTTGCAATTCCTGGTGATTACACGAACATAAAAGTCACCACCCCTGAAGATGTTGAAATAGTTTCTCTTTTTCTATCCTAAGAGTCTATCAAGGATTATTGCTGCTGCTGATCTGACAGATAGGTGGTTGTAGTCAGTTGCACCTCTTATGGGTTCTAAGACATAATCTGCGCTCTTTATAAATTCTTCTGTAAGTCCCCATCCTGTTCCGAAGCAGATTATTACGTTTTCTCCAGATTCTATTTTTTCTCTCAGGCTTCTAAATGAGATGCTGTTTTCATATTCTCTTGCAGATGTAACAACGACCTTAGGTTTTACTTCATCTTCTTTTTCTATCTCTTCGAGAACATTTTCAAAGTAGGGAACGGCTTTTACAAGTTTTAGGGCTTCCCATCTTTTTGGATTGTATTCCCTGCCGTGTCCGCCCTGCCAGAATGAGAGAAGCTTGTTTGCAAGCCAGAGATGATTCTCTATCGGTTGAACAATAAAGTACTTCTTTACTCCGTAAGTTCTTGATGCTCTTGCAATGTCATGGATATCAAGGGTGGTTAGAGATGTTGCTACCACTCTTTTCTCTTTGTTGTAAACAGGATAGTGGAGAAGGGCAACGTACACAGCCATGGGATTCTCCAGGTTAAAAATTGGTTTGTGAAGGATATCAAATTTTTTTTCTCCCTTTTGCAAGGCGATCTGCAATGAAAATAAGCGGTAGATAAACTAAAAGAAGTTTTGGAGCAAAAGATAGAACAACAGCACTACCAATGAGAGCTCCTCCCCAGAAGAGTTCCCTCTTTTCTATGGAAGCTTTATCTTTGGTGGGTCTGGTTACAATTTCAGGGATAGCTTCCAGAAGTTCACCGTAAGCCATCAAAAGGTTTACTGTTTTTCTCTTAACTTCTTTTGCTACCATTCCTGGAGCAAGCTTTAGAAGGTAAGGTTTGAGTATTGGTGGAAGTCTGAAGTCCTCCAACAGGAGCCGTGCTATTGATTCTGTGTGGGCTATTGTTTTCATTAAAATTACAAGTTCTTCCGGCAGAACAATTTTGAAACGTCTGGCAGCAGAAAGCTCCTCGTAGAAAAGTTTCTCTGCATCTATTTGTGAAAGGGGTTTGTTGTAGTATTTGTCAAGAAATACAAGTATTTCCCTTTTTAGCAAGGGGATGTTTATCCCCTCAGTGATTGCTCCGATTCTTTTGAGAGCTCCAACCATGAGATCGGGATCCTTGTTCATAACACCTATTGAAAAAGCAAAGAACGCTGAGAGCGTGTCCGGTGAGAGCCTTCCTACTATACCGAAGTCAACAAGAGCAAACCTTCCATCCTCGAGAAGAAAAATGTTACCCGGATGGAGATCACCGTGGAAAACACCAAGTTCAAACACTGTTCTGTTGACAATTCTCACAAAGTCCTTTGCCAGTTTTTCTCTCTCTTCTGGCGATAGTTCTCCAACCTCGTTTAGTTTTTTTCCTTTGATAAACCCCGTTACAAGGACGTTTCTTCTTGAAAGTTCCCAGATAACTTCAGGGATGTAGAGAGAAGGCTCTTTCTCTGAAAACTTCCTGAAGAGCTCCATATAGGCTGCTTCTGTTGAAAGATCCAGTTCTTCAAGGAGGACTTTCTCTAATTCTTCGACGATTTGCGGGATTCTGAACTCCCTGAAAAAAGATATAAATCGAGAGAGAATCCTTACGCTTGCTCTCAGGATTTTCATGTCCTGTTTAATTATCTTTTCTACGTTAGGTCTCAGTATTTTTACGGCTACTTCCCTTCCATCTTTTAGTCTTGCCCGGTGAACCTGAGCAATAGAACCTGAACCAATAGGGGTATGTTCAAATTCAACTATATGTTCTTTGAGATACTGGCAGCTTTTCAATATTTCCTCCAATGGTTCTGGAGGAACTCTGTCCTGAAGTTTCTCGAGCTCCATGATGTATTCGGCAGGAAGGATGTCGATTCTCGTTGATAGGAGTTGTCCAACTTTTAGATAAGCAGGTCCCAGTTTTTCAAAGGCGATTCTAAGTCTCACAGGAGGAGGATAATTGAGGAGGAATCTGTATGGAAAGAAGAGGGAAAAGCCGATTAACTTTACCACAAATCCTGGAACATATCCGGCAAGGTGCTCGTAGGCACAGAAGTAGAGATAACCTACGAGCTGCCAGAATCTCTGCAAAAAACCCATTATTGATTGTTTTTCTTGAGGTTTTCTATCTCTTGTTTCAATGCTTCTATCTCCTTCTTTAAGGATTCCAGTTCTTCACGAGTTACGATATTTACTTCTTTAAGCATCTTTCCGACTTCTTTAACTATGTCTTCTTTCTGTTTCTGGATATTCTTCTTCAACTCCTCAATGAACCTTTTACCCTCTTTTTCTGAGAGTTTTCCCTTCTCTTCAAGCTCTTTGATCAGTTTTTCCACCTTCTCTGAGACAAGAGAAATGGCTCCTATCTGAAGAAGGGCAATTTTTTTGACAAGTTCCGCAGGGTTCTTCATGGTTTCCTCTCTGATATGATTTCATTATAAAATTTAATGCAAACTCTGGAAGAGGGAAGGCGTTATTGAAAAAACTCTTTCTGATTGTTGTTTTCCTGTTGCTAACCGGTAGTGCGTTCCCCTCTGAAATACCGGTTCGTATTACTGCAGAGAAACTGAGTGGTAATGTAAACGTAAAGGTTACAGCTGAAGGGAACGTTGTCATAACCTATGAAGATGTTGTGGTCATAGGGGATAGTGCTTTTTATGATAGGGAGAATGGGATTTTAAAGGTTTCTGGTAATGTCGTTATAAAAGAGGGGGAAGTTGAGCTTCACTGTCAGAATCTAATTTACGATCTGAACACCAAAAGAGCAGTTCTCGAAAAAGTTTCGGGGAAAGTTTCACCAACGGACTACATTAAAGCTGATAGAGTGGAGAGGATTTCTGAAAAAGAATGGATTGCTTACGATGGTGTGTACACTCCCTGTTCTCACACCTGTCCTGACTGGTCTGTGAAGGCAAAGGAGTTTAAGGTTTTGCTTGGGGAAAGTTTTAAAAGTAAGTGGGCTTCTTTTCGGGTAAAAGAAATTCCCATCATAGTTACTCCTTATTTGAG
>CAJXJV010000003.1 GCA_913055135.1 uncultured Desulfurobacterium sp.
TCAACCGTCCCAATGTAGCGGTGCTATCACAGCGTAGCATCAGCTACAAGCCTCCAGCTTTAGTTGGAGGTAGTTGACCAATACCAACTGCTACTCTTCTATCTGGAAAAACAAAAACAGGAGTTCCTGTTATTCCATACTTTTTCAGAGTATCTGAAACAGTCCAGACTTTAAGTTTTCCTGAATCACATATCTCGAGAGACCTTTCAGTATCAAACAGATTGGAAAAATTCTTCTTCCTGCAAACTGCATCAACAGCAGCGTTTATTTCTTCTCTATTGAACCCTGCTATTACAAAGCTAACCTTAAATTTCTTCATCAGTTGTTTAATTTTTTTCCGATGTTCTCGACAAGCCTTACAAAGTGGATTTGTAACAACGATTATTTCAGTTCCTTCCCCCACAGAAGACAGGATATTCTTTTTCAGAATTTGATAGTCTTCACTGGAGAGAACAAGAGGTGGAACTTCTATCAAAATTCCCTCAATAAGATGTTTTCTATTCATTGATAAGAAAAAAGTTTCGCCTTCCTGAGTTGTTACTTTGCAGACAGGAAAATCCTTAATCCTCTCAACGGTTTTAACAGACAGAGGGGTTCTTAAACATCTGTTTAGTATAGCCTGCGCCTCAGGAATACCAGGACATTCTCCCGCTACCGCATTTGAAGCTAACCAGACAAATAATAAACCCATTAACATGGATCTCATAGCTTAGAACTCCGTGTCCCCAAGTTCAAGAAAATCTTTCAGCTTTTTTTTTGAATCTGGAACTCCTTTTCTGTACTTTTTCCATTCATCAACGGCACTAATGTCATTTCCACTTCTTTTTGCCTTTGCAAGTTTAATCTTTACAAGTGCAGGAACGGGAATCATTTTCCCCATGATAAGAGCTTCTCCAACATTGAGAGATGGAAGCTGTTCCACGAGGTCTGAGCTCAAAGATTCTGAAGCCTGCTGAACATGTCTTTGATCTCCAGGCTCAACCAACCTCAGGATTATCATGTTGTTAGCCTGAGAAAGGGCGTTTGAATCAAGAGCTTTGGGTCTTTGAGTAACTAAGCACAGTCCCAGACCGAACTTCCTTCCTTCCCTTGCAATTCTCGAAATCCAGTATCTCGATTTTGTGTTAATTGTGGATGATGCAAGTATGTGGGCTTCTTCTAAAATCATGAAAACGGGAAATTCAAGTCCTCCGGGTTCTTCTCTGACATGAGCTTTCCTCTTTTCCAGAATATTCCTTAAAACGTGGCTTACAACAATATCGGCTATTTTCTCGTCAACGTGGGAAAGGTCAATAACATTAAGCTTTCCAAACTCAATCTGATCAACTATTGGGGTCTGGAGAAGGTTAAAGAGACCTCCATAAAACTCCTGCATGTCTTCAACTTTGTTTATTACGCCCGTTATTGATTTCCAGTCCTCTTTGTAGGCTTCATCATTTCTGTAGTTCTGGAGCTCTCCCAAGAGTCTTCCCCAGAAATCGGAGGCTGAAATCTGACCGCTCTGAATCTCTTCAACGGCTATTTTAAATGCCCTTCTCAGATACCTGTCCTGGATGTAAGCACTATCATCAACGTTGGCAAAAAGCCTGAACTCATGGTAACTGAGTCTTGTTGGATTCAGCTCAAGGTCTATTCTCCTCACACAGCTTTTACCGTCCCTGCTGTAATCGAAGTTGACGTATTCTCCGTGCATATCAAAGACTAAGATTGTGCCATACTTGTCAAGCATTCCCTCGAGGATTACTGAGACTGTGTTCGATTTACCTCCACCTGTAACTGCAAGAATTGCAAGATGTCTGCTTACTATACTGTCTATGTCAATAAAAACGTCCACATCCTCTCTCGTGAGCAGATGTCCTATATGGATTTTTTTTCCATCATCTTTTCCAAAAACCTTTTGAAGAGTCTTTCCGGAGGCTAAGAAAATGTCAGTTCCCGGTTCAGGAGGAACCCTTGGAATAAACATTCCTCTATCAACATCGCCGAGAATGGATATTTTCCCTTTGAAGTAGGAGTTCTTATCCGTTAGTTTCCGTAGGTGTTCAACGTCTTCAGGTTCTAAATCCTCCGTTAGAGATCTGTTGATTCTTCTTATTTCTTTTACAAATCCAAGAACTCTATAACCCTCGTATTCCAGTTCAACGTAGTCTCCTAATTGAATAGCACCCGAACTTATAAATTCAACTTCTCTGGTAGAGGGTTCTCCTATGCATACCCCTATTGGCTTAACCATAAAAGCCTCCTGTCCAAGTGGCAAGTTATAGAAAAATTAAATGATAGAATAGCTAAAGTCAAACAAAACTTTTACGGAGGGAGAGAATGTCTGTACTTGTAGAGTTTTCAATGTTTCCGACAGATAAGGGAGAAAGTGTAAGCCCGTACGTTACAAGAATTATAAAAATGATAGACGAGAGTGGAGTTCCTTACAAGCTTACTTCCATGGGAACAGTTTTTGAAACTGAGACCATAGATGAAGCCCTTGAATTAATAAAGAGGGCGTATCAACAGTTAGAACCGGACTGTAACAGAGTTTACTCTGTTGTAAAGTTTGACATCAGAAAGGGTAAAAGCAACAGGATGGTTCAGAAGATAGAGTCTGTTGAGAGTAAGCTAAAAAAGGAAGTTAGCAAATAATGTGGAATAGACTAAATTTATAATGGAGCAGGCTGTGGGGTCGCTCTCCGAAAGGAGAGAGGAAAGTCCGGGCTCCACAGGGCAGGGAGCTGGCGTTAAGCCAGGCAGGGGTGACCCTGCGGATAGGACCACAGAGAAGAGACCGCCACCTATAAGGTGGTAAGGGTGAAACGGTGGTGTAAGAGACCACCGCCTCTTTCCGCGAGGAGAGAGGGCACGGTAACCCCCTCCCGGAGCAAGGCTAAATAGGCTGGCGTTTGAGGGTTGCCCGCCCGATGCCAGCGGGTAAGCCGCATAGATAAATGACCCCTTCAAACAGAACCCGGCTTACACGCCTGCTCCGTAACTAACCCTTCACTATCCCTCGACTATCTTCACATAGACCTTTCGTGTTCTTGGTCCATCAAACTCACAGAAGTAGATTCCCTGCCATGTTCCGAGCAGAAGTCTTCCATCTTGAATGATGACAGTCTGACTGCAACCTACAAGTGAGGATTTTATATGAGCAGCAGAGTTTCCTTCAGCGTGTTCGTAGAAAGGCTCTCTCCAGGGAATTAGTTTGTCGAGCATGGTTTTTATATCCTTCTTTACAGAGGGATCTGCATTTTCATTTATTGTTATTCCTGCAGTTGTGTGAGGAATGTAAATAACACAAATTCCCTCTTTTACTCCTGATTGAACAACTACTGATTCAACCTGTCTTGTGATGTCGATAAACTGAGTTCTGCCGTTAGTTTTTAGAGAAATTTCGTAAATCACCTCCTACCTCCTTTTTTTTTAAATTCTTTCAAGAATCATTTCTTTCAGCTCTTCGTCAACATTTCCGTAAACGAACGTTGCAAGAATTTTCTCCATATCTTCTCTGTCAAGGTCAAAAAGCTCTGTTGCAATTAACGATTCCAGTTCTGCTCTCAGGGTCTTTGATTTTTCATTTCCTTTTTCCGTCAGCTTTTGAATTCTCTTTGAGAGGGAAACAATTTTCTTCCGTAAATCCTCTTCTGCTATTGGAATGGGGAGCTCTTCCACAAAGAACATATTAAGATTGGCAGAAACTCTCTGCCTTATGTAGTAGTCAAGAACAAAACTGTTAAAAAGTGCACAGATATAGTGGTTGAAGTCAAACTCCATCTTCTCGTCTAAGGTTGTTTGAATTATATCCTGACTATCATAGTCTATTTCATAGTAAATTTGTTTTAAAACGATTAAAGAGTTTCCACAGAAGACTTTTTCAGGAATGACAGCTCCTATAAGAGTTCTTTCGTTTGTGGAGCTTGCAACGGCTCTGTATGAAAATCTTTCGACCTCGTAATCGAGCTTCCATTTTTTAGATTCAAACCTTGTCCTGCAAATTTGCAGTAGTTCTTCTCTGAACTCTTTAGCTTCTTTTCCTCTAAGTCCAAGAAAATCTATAAGCTCTTTTACAAGACTTCTTATTTCGCCGTTTAGCTTTCTTTCCCCAAGTCTCTCTCTTCCTTCTCTTTCATTAAGGTAGTAGCGGGGATTACTGAATTTAGAGTTGAACTGGTAGATTGTCTTACCTTCAAAAAGGGGCAGACTGCCTTTCTTTTTCTTCGTTCTGAAAAGGTAATTGTCGTTGGTCATGTGAAATTCACTTGTTAATTCTATCCTTAGCTCGTAGAGTAAAGGATGGTCTCCCCTTATCTTCTCAATTAAGGGAATGTGGGAAGGGCTCAGGAACTCTGTTATTGTCTTTGCACGGGGGGAGATTTCTGAAATTAGCTTTGCAGGATATTTGAATTTTTCATCCACATCTTCCCATTTTCTAATGTAGAATCTTGCGTTAAAGGTTTCCGAAGGTTTTTCTTCCTCCGCAAAAACTATGTCAAACTTGAATCTTGAATCTACATCCTTAAACCATCTGTGGCTTCTGTTTTCAAAAGAGAGGAGCTCCTTTAGATTCCAGTTTTTTAAAATCTCCTCTCTCAGCTCTTTTGCTCCTTCGTCGGTATGGAAGTTGGAAGGAACAAGAAGTATAAAAGCTTTTCTTGTTAATCTTAAAGCAAGTTCCATAAAGAGCTTCTGGTATGAAAGATCTCCTTTTCCCCGTAGAGTGAAGTTTTCTTTAAGGTAGTCTGAGAACTTCCTTATCTCCTCCTGATACTCTTCCCAGAGCTCCTTTACCTTCTCGTTTTTGAGCTTCTTTTCAAAGAGCTTTTTAAACTCTTTTCCTTCAATACTGAACTTTGTTATCTCCCCAAAGATTTCAGGATAATGGGAGGCAAACTCCTTCTTTATGGGCTTTATGTTTTCCCAGGGAGGATTTCCAATTATTCCATCAAAGCCTTGTTCAGTATTTTTAGAGTAGATGTGAGGGAATTCTATCGGGTAAATTACAGCTTTTCCAAGAGCTCCTCTAAGTTGATACTTTTTCCTTAAACTTCTTCTAAAAAACCTTCTCAGTTTCTCCCTGCTTTTTATAGCTTCAGAGAGAAGTTCTGGAGTAAACGGATTTTCAAGGTACTCTTCTCTTGAACTTCTTATCTTTTCCACTTCTGCCTTTAGCTTTTCGCTACCTTCTATACATTTAACTGTTTCTTCAACTGGCAGGGTATAGAGGGAATTTCCATTTATTATATTCATCTCGAGGTCTGGCAAGATATGGTCTTCTTTTTCAATTCTGGTATAAAGAAACGAGTCTGGATGGAGCTTGACAGCTTCTTTCCAGAGGTTGACCTTTGCTATTTCAACAGCTCTTTCGTCTATGTCTATCCCGTAAATGTGTCTCAGGATTATTAGAGCTATAAGCCTTCTCTTTTCTCTCTCTGTCGATGAGAATCCCAATTTTCTCCTTATCGCTTGAACTCTTCTTCTCTGCTCCTTAATGTTCTTTGGCTCGGAAAGGGAGGATGGAATTTCCGCCCATCTTGTCTTCTGGTCTATCTCTTCGTAAATCCTGAAAATTTCCCTCAGGACCTTTATCAGGAATGAACCGCTACCACAGGCAGGGTCTATAACGGCAATCCTTAGAATCTCCTCAGCCAGTTCTTCCGCTTTCTCGTAATCAAGGTTATCAATCGCCTCAAGGAGTCTCTTTTTCTTTTCTAAAAAGAGAGCTTCTACGAGGGTTTTAGCCATATAACTGGTTATCTCTCTGGGAGTATAGTAGATTCCTCCCTCTTTTCTGTTTTCCGCAAGAAACATCTCGTAGGATTTTCCAAAAATATCCTCGTCTATCTGTCTGAAGTTATAGAAAGTAAGTCCCATTCCAAGAGAGGGTTTCCACTTTCCAAATCCAAGGATTATCTCTATTGCGTCCATTACTCTTTCAAGGTTATCCTCTTCAGGAGCGATGAAGTTCAGAATGTTTGTTTTGAAAATTTCTGTGTCATAATAGGTGTAAAACCAGCGATTTATCTCTTCAAAAAATTCCTCTAAAAATTTCTTTTTGCCTCTTGGTATCCATCTGTTCCTTTTGTCCTCGTAAGTATCCTGAAGAAATTTAAAAGGAATTAGGGCAAAATCTTCAAGAGTTTGAATGAAGATAAACTTATTGAGCAGAAGGATTTTTGCCTCTTCAACTCTTTTTTCGTCTCCCTCCCACTTAATGGTTCCCAGAATCTCATACCACCTTTTAAGGTCGGCAAAGAACTTTTCGTCTAAGTCTTCCTTCGGCGTTTCATCTTCTTTCCTCCTTACAAGCTCCCATGCATTTCTGACCCTCTGAAAATCTCGCAGGAAATCTGAAAAGTTTTCTCTCTTGAAAGGCTCAAACTCGTACTTTGCCCTTCTGGAAAAATAATAGACCTCGTTTCCATTTGTAAAAACTACGTAATCGTAACGATTAAGGTAGTTGATAATCTGGTTTTTCCCTTCTGTCTCAAACCTGCTTTTCTGTTTTCTGAACTCCTTTTCAAGCTCCTGAAGTATAAGCCTATTTCCAGACCTTTTAAAAAGAGGCTTTACTTCAATGCCAACGGGGTTTTTTGTTCCGTTTATTTCGTAATCTATCCAGCCATCTTCAAGTTTTACCTGAGGAACTACTCTAACGTTTAAGGCTTTTAAGAACTCCTGAAAAACCATCTCAAAAGCAGTTTCAGGTTTTATGAGCCAGACAACGTCAAGGTAGTTTTTGAAAACCTGGGTTTTGAGCTTCTCTTTTATCTCTGGAACTTTCTCCCGTGCGATTGAATGGTAAGAAGATAGCAGAGACAAATCTTCAAGGAGCTCGTCCAACATCAGAGCTCTTCTCCCACAACCCAGTTATCAATAAGCCTTGTGTTTCCAACGAAGACTGCCAGGGCTATTAGATCCCCCTCTTTTAAGGATTTTACAGGTTTTAAGAGATTAGCGTCAACAATCTCTACATAATCAATCTTCTTAACATAGGGATGGGAAAGTATGAACTTCTTCATTTCTGCTTTTATCATTTCTGGATCTCTTTCACCCTCATCTATCATCTTTTTAGCAAGTTTTAGAGCTCCATAGAGGGAAGTTGCCGATTTCCTCTCTTCAGGTGAGAGGTAAACATTTCTGGAGCTCTTAGCAAGACCGTCTTCTTCTCTTACTATAGGACAACCCACAATTTCAACGTCAAGCTCAAGGTCTTTTACAAGACGTTCTATGACCTTTAACTGCTGAAAATCCTTCTTTCCGAAGTAAGCCTTGTGGGGTTGAACAATATTCAAGAGTTTGGTCACGACCGTTGCCACTCCTCTGAAGTGTCCAGGTCTTCTTGCTCCGCACAAGCCTTCTGTCAGCCCTTCAACCTCTACATACGTTGAGAACCCTTCCGGATACATATCGGAAACCTCTGGAGTGAACAGGAAATCGACTTTCTCCCTTTTAGCTATTTCAGAATCCCTCCTTAAATCCCTTGGATATCTCTCAAAATCCTCGTTTGGACCAAACTGGGTAGGATTTACAAAAATGCTCATTACAACAACATCGTTTTCTTTTTTAGCACACCTTACAAGGCTGATATGTCCATCGTGAAGGTAACCCATTGTAGGAACAAATCCTATTCTCTTCCCTGTTCTCCTAAGAGCTTTAGAAATAGCCTTCATTTCTTTGATACTCCTGACTATTCTCATTCCTTTATCTCCTCTTCAAAAGTTAGCTTTGCTTTTACTATGCCAACTCCAACCAGCACAACAGTTGCAGAGTAGTAAATCCAGATAAGAAAGATAATTACAGCAGCAAAAGAACCGTAGAGAATACTGACTTTCGAAACGTTGAAAATAAACCATACAAAGACCTTTTCAAATATTGTTAAAAGGAAGAAAACAAAGGTTGAGGTTTTCAGAATAAACTTCAAAGGAACTTTAATTGGTAATAAGAAATAGTATATACTTACCAAAATAGTGAACAGCAAAACTGGAACCAAAAGAGATGATGCAATTGAAAGCAATGGAAACTGAGGAAGCAGAAGAGCTATTAAATACTTGGCTGAATAAAAGACAAACATCAAGATCCACAGGAAAAAAATCACTAAGATAATAACCAGATGTTTGTAGAAAAAGCCAGCGGTATTTTCAACTCCCAATATTTCGCAGAACGATCTTTCAAAGGATAGAAATATACCTCTGGAAAACCAGAGCATAACTACAGCTGCTGTACCACTTATTAGACCTGAGTTGTTGATAATCTGTTCAATCTGGAGGAAAATTGGTTTTAATGGGGAGTTAAAAATCTCTTTCGGTACCAGATCCTGGAAATTTATCTGAAAAATGACCATTCCGAGGAAGAATAGAAATATGAAGAGAGGAATAATGGACATCAGAGTGAAGTAGGCAATGGATGCTGCAAAAAAAGGATAATCACTCTTAATAGCATCACAGAAAGAGAAGAGAACGTACCTGAAAAAAGACCTACGTTTTAGCAAGCTTTTACAAATCATAAATTGAATTATAGCTAAAAGTGAGAAGTGAAAAGATCACTTCTCACCCATTCACTTTTTATTGAATTCCTAATTACTGGGCATAACTATGAAGACCTGGAATGATCAAGTTAACTCCATAGTAAGTAAAGATAACACTAAGAAAACCTATAATTGTAAAATAAGCTAAAGGCTTGCCAGAAAGTCCCTTGATATATCTTGCATGGAGATAGGCTGCGTAAACGAGCCATGTAATCAGTGACCAGGTCTCTTTTGGATCCCAGGACCAGTATCCACCCCACGCATACTTTGCCCAAACAGCTCCAAGTATAATTCCAATTGTCAGAAAGACAAAGCCAACGGCTACAGACTGATACATTATCTGTTCCATCGCTTCTATAGAAGGAAAAATCCTTGTAATTCCGTACCTTTTGAGGATGAAAAGGAATCCACAGAAAGTAGCAGCTACTACGGATGAAACCCCAAGGAAGAGAAAAACGTTTTCCCTGTAAGCCGAATAGATGATAAAGAAGAAAATAAACCAGGTTGTTATGAAGATTACCATCCAGTCTTTTCCTGTTGTATCATCCCTTTTCGCAAAATAGGCATAAGCTATTCCTGCACTTACAGCAGCGGCAGCGTAACCTATAAATGTTGTAACAACGTGGAAGAGAAGCCAGTTACTCTGAAGTGCTGGAACAAGGGGTTGAGCTTCCGGATTGAAACCTAAAATCTGGGTTGAAAGCTCTCCCATCAGAGCTAAAGGAACAACAAACATACCAAAGGCTTTGTTTCGGTACTTCCATTCAAAGAGCAGGTACAGGAGAATCGCAGTCCAACCAAAAAGCATGAGGGATTCGTACATGTTTGTGAAAGGAGCATATTTATAAAAGGCAGTCCAATCAGAAACCATATTGACCTTTGCCTTTTCTACTCCTCTCACAATGAACGCTGCTCCTTGAACAATAACTCCAAACCATGCAAGGTAAGTTCCAAGTTTTCCAGACCAGGAACTCTTTGAAAAGGTGTGGATAGTATAGAAGAGGAATGCCAGGAAAAATGCTACCATTCCTGCATTGAAAAGAGTTACTGAATTAATCATTTCTTTCCTCCTTAGGGGTATTTGGACAGTATGAAGACTTTACTACCCCTAAGACCTCCTCCAGCTCCTTTGCAAGTCCTTCTGTCCCTTTGTTTGTTATTCCACCAATTACAAGAGTAACCTTTCCTTCTTTTCCTTTTTTTATTCTTGCCCAAACTCTTCTGTGGGGGATAAAGAAAGCAACTATAAGTCCAAGGATGAGAATTGTACTTCCAACCCAGACAATCCAGGTTCCAGGATCCTTAGCAACCTGAAGACCGGTGTAAAAGACAGGTTTGACATCAACAACTGAGAAAGCAATGTCAGTTCCAGGAACTTTATAGAACATGAATGGTTT
Organism: uncultured Desulfurobacterium sp.; assembly: GCA_913055135.1. GTDB lineage: Bacteria > Aquificota > Aquificia > Desulfurobacteriales > Desulfurobacteriaceae > Desulfurobacterium. Next base: position 9,910 of record CAJXJV010000003.1, read on the forward strand.
TATTATCCCTTCCTCTATTTTCTTATTTTGAATAAACTCAATCCCTATGGACATTGTTTTCCCGTCAAGGCTGATAATCCTCAGATAGGTATCTTTCCCGAATTTGATAGGTTGTCCAAAGGCAAGTCCAACTGTTTCAGTCCTGTTCCCTTTCTTGATCTGTAGGATTGCTTCTCCTCGCCCGTAGCTTGCCTGGTAGAAATAGACGCCTTTGTATTTCAGAGGATCGTTAACTTTTATCTCTTTCCTGTAAACTTCTTTTCCGTTTTCAATTACCGAGAGATCAGATATGTAAGCCTTAGGCATGCCTGAAGGATAAAAATCTATAGTGAACTTGTTGCACTTTATATAGAACGGGAGTTCTATGATTTTTGGACCACTAAAGAAACCTACCAGATTACTGCTGGTACCCTCTGAAAGATTCATATAACCTCTGTAACCAAAAATAGCTGTAATCAATCCTCCTATCAGAACAATCAGAACTCCAAAGTGGACTATGTAAACGCCAAACCTTGCAAAGACGTTTTTATCGGCAAAAATATGAACTTCCTCTGTTTCTTCTTTTGAAACTTCCGATTTATAACGAATCTTTTTGAGGGTATTCAGAATGGAATCTTTTACATCTTCAACATCGCCGACAAGGGTTATCCTGTGGACAACCTTCAGAGTTTTCTCATAACCTTCTGGAAGGGTTTTTCTTGGCTCTTTTGCAACCCTCCAGATTTTTGGAAGTCTTTTAACTGAACAAACAATCAGATTGATTGCCAGAAGTATTAAGAGCAGAATATACCACCAGGAGTGGTAAACGTCTGTAAAACCGAGGAATTTAAAGATTTTGTAAGTTGTTTCTCCATACTCTCTCAGGTACTTATCCGGATCCTGCTGTTGTTCAATGATTGTTCCAATGATGGAGGTAACAGCAAGAGTCAGGAGGAGAATTATGGCAAGCTTTACCGAGCTGAAGAAGTCGTAGATTTTCTTAAGCATTCTTTCTCCTTGCTGTCCATGTTCTCGCAGTCAATTTTCAGCTATTAAATCAAACTAAATCTCATAAGTCAAGAATTTCAAACGTTAAGAATTCTGAAAGTAATAAATCAAAAGGATCTTCCACTTTTTTTTCTGTTTTGCAAAAGGTAAAGCAAGGTTTTTGATGGTAGTTTTCTATTCCAAGTGTTTTAGCACCTCCAGAGGTAATTAACCTGAAGAGTTTTTTAACGGGAATGGTACCTTCAAGTTTGTAGTAAATGGTTCTTATCTCTGAGACTACTGAAAGAGAGACATTTGTGCTTAATCCGTCAGTTCCGATACCAACTTTTTCGTAATCTATAAGGTATTGAACATCTGGAAAGCCTGTTTTGAGATGAATGTTGCTTCGTGGACAGAGAACAATTCCGCAGCCCGATTTCATAAGGGTATCAAGTTCTCTTTTAGATAAGTTGGTACAGTGAACCGCTATCATGTTTTCATTCAGAGCTCCCGCTTTTTCTATGTAGTCTATAAGATCCTTTGAGCAGACTCTCTCATATCTCTTTCTTCCCAGAAAGGGATAGATCAAGGTTTCAAATCTGTTTTTTTTGCACCTTACAAAGTCCTCTTCATCTGCGGTTTCTCCTAAATGGATCTGGAACCTGTATCCTCTTTCCTGTGAATCTTTAGCAATTTTTCCGATGAGCTTAAAGGAAACTGAATATACTGAATGGATGGAAAGGGGTGGAGGTAAAGAGATAATATCAGAGTCTTTTCCTATAACTTCCAGATAAGAAAATCCCCTCTTTATAAACTTTTTTGAAACTCCAAAGGAAGAGATATCTCCCACGTAAACCACTCCGTGTTTTTCAGACTCTTTTAGCCCTTTGATTACAGCTTTTTCTATCTCTTCAATTGAAAAGGATTGTCTTTTTCCTATTATCCAGAGAAGCCAGTCAAAGAAGGAAGCAAATTTGTCTGGAGAGAAGCTCAAACTTGAAAGCTCTAAGTGTGTATGGGCATTGACAAAGGGAGGGTATAGAACACCTTTTAAATTCAGCTCTTTCTGAAAATTTCCTTCCGGTTTCCTCTTATAGTAGCCATCTATCCTGCCATCTTTGACTACAACGTACCCGTTCTTTATCGCTTCTATATCAGGAGTTACAATCCAGTCTGCCTTTATCAGGATTTTCACAGGAATATCCTCTTACGAAGTTGATTGCGTCATAGATGGTTTTAATTCTGCCGATTGCCTGGAGCTCCAGCATTTTCTTTTTGATTACTCCAACGCATCTATTGGGTTTATCAAAGCCCTTGATTTCCATAATCTCTCTTCCAGATAGAAGAGGTTTTAGGTCTTTTAATCTTTCTCTGTAAAACCTCAGTAGAAAATGGATAAAGTCTATAAATTCATCAACTCCTTTCTCCATTTCAGTAGAAGTAGCCATCCAGTCAGCAACGCTATGAAAAAGAGTGTGAAAGCTATAGGCTTGTGTGTCCCTGAAGAACCTGTAAATGGCTCTGTTCGAGAGTTGTTCTTTTTTAAAGAGATTGTAGAGGAAGAAAGGTCTTAAATGGTGTCTAATAACTTTAAATCCAAGATTCACAGCTCTTTTCCCGAGTCCAAGCCTTATGAAGGCTCTCTTTGCTATCTCAGCTCCTACCTTATCATGGTTGTAAAAGGTCAGTTTGCCATCCTTCTCTTTAACTGTTAGAGGTTTACCGACATCGTGGTATAGAGCAACGAGTTTCAACTCTTCTTCTCCAATTTCCTCAGAGAATTCCAGAAGTATTTCCTCTTTTTTCTCAAAACAGTAGTTTTCTAAGAATTCTACTGTTCGGAACGTGTGTTCTTTAAGGTTGTACTGATGGAGTCCGGAAGGAGGAATTTTCTCAAGGTCTGATAATTCAGGGAAAATGCGAACAAAAGCATCTAAATAATCAAGATCTCTAAAGGCTTCTGCTGATCGACCGGTTTTGAGGATCTTTATAAGTTCCTCCTTTATTCTTTCAACAGCACTTTCTTCCAACTTTTCCGAACTCGCCCTTGACTGTTCAAGAAAGGAAGAGTGGTATTCAAAATCAAGAAGAACTTTTAACCGGACACCACGAACAATCCTGACCGGGTCATCCGTTATGGATGTCGCAGCAACTGGTCTTATCAATCCTTTTTGAAGATCCTCAAATCCACCAAAAGGGTCAATCAGGAGAACGTCATCGTTAAATGGGAGAAAGAGCTCTGAAATATCGACAGCAATTGCATTTATTGTAAAATCCCTTTTAAGGAGGTCTTCTTTTACGGTTTTTCCGTAAAGGTTGCTGATGTCAATGCGGAAGTCATTGCCTATGAATGTAACAACGGTTTTCTCTTTTTCAAATGTGAATGAGGATAGATTTAAGGCTCTGGAAACACAATTTTTGACTTTTGAAAGATCGTCAGGAGTCGTAATGTCTATATCAACGGATTCCTTTGGAACTCTTAAAAGCCTATCTCTGACGAAGCCACCAACAAGGTATGCCTTTTCAAAACAGGCTGCTATCTTCTCAACTACGGGGTGGTAGAAGGTAAGTTTGTGTACTCTCTTTTCCATAAGGGAGATTATATAGGATGGAAACTGTAATCGAAGCGGTTAATCTCTGGAAGGTTTACGAGACAGAGACAGATCGAGTTGAAGCGCTAAGAGGAATAAACTTGAAATTGAAAAAGGGAGAGTTTTCTCTGCTGATGGGAGCTTCCGGTTCCGGGAAATCGACCCTTCTCCATATTCTTGGAACCCTCGATAAACCTACAAAAGGGGAAGTTCTTTACAAAGGAAAGAATCTCTTTCAGCTAAAAGATAGGGAACTTGCCATTTTCAGAAACAAGAAAATAGGCTTTGTTTTTCAGTTTCATTACCTTATCAATGAATTAACAATCCTTGAAAATGTAATGGTTCCTTTGCTTCTCTCAGGGGTAGGTAAGTTAGAGGCAAGAGAACGAGCGATGGAGTTATTGCACGTTATAGGACTTGGGCATAGATTATCTCACAGACCATTTGAGATTTCTGGCGGAGAAAAGCAGAGAGTTGCTATTGCACGGGCTTTAGTGAACTCTCCCGAAGTTGTCTTAGCAGATGAACCTACTGGAAACCTTGATACCGAAACCGCAACCTCCGTTGTTACCCTCATGCAGAAGCTCAACCGAAAGTTTGGCATTACCTTTTTGATAGCAACCCACAATAGAGAGCTGGAAAAGTTTGCTGATAACGTATACTTTATAAAAGACGGCATTTTAACTAATAAAACCTATTGAAGGAGTGTGTATGTTTGAAAGATTTACAGCAAAGGCAAGACAGATAATTATCAAATCAAAAGAGCAGGCTGTCGTCCTGAGGTGTGAGAAATTAGGAACTGAGCATATTCTTCTAACTCTTCTCAAAGAAGATGAGATAACAAATCAAATATTGGCGAAATATAACATTTCAAAGGCGAGAATTCAGGAAATTATCATATCTCAGATTCAGCCTGTAAGTTACGAAGTTGATGTCAACACCATTACATTCTCGACAGAGGCAAGGAGAGTCCTTGAGCATGCTCTCGAGGAATCCAAAATCTTAGGACATGCTTACGTTGGACCAGAGCATCTCTTCATAGCCCTTGCCAAGGAAAGGCTTGGACTTGCAGGAAGGATCCTCAGAAGCTATGGTCTTGATCACTACACCCTCAGAAGAGAGGTTTCCAATCTCCTGAAGGGAATTGCAAGGGAGAGGAAAACTACAAAGAGAACATCTACGCCAAACCTTGATAAGTTTGGAAGGGATCTTACAAAGCTTGCAGAGGAAGGCAAACTTGATCCGGTAATAGGAAGAGAGAAGGAAATTGAAAGGGTTACCCATATTCTTGCAAGGCGCAGGAAAAACAACCCTGTTCTCATTGGCGAGCCCGGCGTTGGTAAGACTGCAATTGTTGAAGGACTTGCCCTGAAGATTTCAAAGGGTGATGTGCCTGAAAAACTTAAAGACAAAAGAATAGTATCTCTTGATATGGCTTCTCTCATTGCAGGAACCAAGTATAGAGGTCAGTTTGAAGAGAGACTAAAAGCTATTGTTAAGGAACTTGAGAATAACAAAGACATAATCCTTTTTATTGATGAAATTCATACTTTAGTTGGGGCTGGAGCTGCAGAAGGCTCAATGGATGCTTCAAACATATTGAAGCCTTCTCTCTCAAGAGGTGAGATTCAGGTAATTGGTGCAACAACGATTGACGAGTACAGGAAGTACATAGAGAAGGATGGAGCTCTTGAAAGGAGATTCCAGCCTGTAATGGTTGAGGAACCTTCCATTGAGGATACGATTGAAATTCTCAAAGGACTCAAGCCAAAATTTGAAGAGTTCCACAACGTTAAGATAACAGATGGAGCTATCGAGAGGGCAGTTAAGCTTGCTGTGAGGTACATAAACGACAGAAAACTGCCTGATAAGGCAATAGACATCATCGATGAGGCTGGAGCAAAGGCTCAACTTCAGGCAAGTCGGAAAGATAGCAGAGTTGAAATGCTCGAAAAGGAAGTCGAAAAGGTTAAATCTCTAAAAGAGGAAGCTCTTGCAATGGCAGAGTATGAGAAAGCCCATTACTACAAGCAGCAGGAGCTTTCCCTCCTTGCAGAGCTTGAGGAGCTGAAAAGAGAGCTTAAACAGAAACAGAAGGAAGAGAAGATAGTTATAGACGAATCGAGAGTCGAAGAAATTGTTGCGCTCTGGACTGGAATACCTGTACAGCAGCTTCAGGAGAAAGAGGCTGAGAAACTGCTTAAACTTGAAACCGAGCTCCACAAGAGGGTTGTGGGTCAGGAAGAGGCAGTCAGGGCAGTTGCAAAGGCTATCAAACGTTCAAGGCTTGGTATAAGAAGCAACTCACAGAGACCCATTGGTTCTTTCCTTTTCCTCGGACCAACAGGTGTTGGTAAAACTGAGCTTGCAAAAGCCCTTGCCGAGACGCTCTTTGGTGACGAGAAAGCAATGGTCAGAATTGACATGTCTGAATACATGGAGAAACATACAGTATCAAGGCTTATCGGTGCGCCTCCGGGATACGTTGGATACGAAGAGGGTGGTCAGCTCACAGAAGCTGTTAGAAGGAAACCATATACTGTAATTCTCTTAGATGAGATAGAAAAAGCCCATCCGGACGTTCTAAATATTCTTCTCCAGATAATGGAAGATGGAAGGCTCACAGATGGACTTGGAAGGACAGTTTCGTTTACAAACACGATACTCATCATGACTTCAAACCTTGGAGCTAAACACCTCATTTCTTCCCAAAAAGGAATGGGATTTGAGATAGCTGATGGAAATGAAGAGGAACGTTCCTTTGAGAGGATGAAATCCTTTGTTTTAGATGAGGTTAAACGTTACTTCAAGCCTGAATTTATCAACAGGCTCGATGGAATAATCGTCTTCCATCCTCTCACAAAAGAGGATGTCAAGGAGATTGTAAGGAAACAGGTAGAAAGACTCAACGAAGAGCTCAAAGAGAGAAACCTTCAGGTTCACGTTACAAACAGGTTTATAGAATACGTTGTTAACAGAGAGTTCAAGAAAGAGTATGGTGCAAGAACAATAAGACGAGCTCTCCAGACTCTCATTGAAGACAGGCTTACAGATGAAATACTGATGGGAAGGTTTACAGAGGGTGGAAACGTTGTCTTTGACGTAACACCAAAAGGAAGGATCTCTGTAAGAGAGAAGAAGGAGAGAAAGAAGAAAGAGACAACAGGAGTATAAAGAATGCGACGGTTTAAAGTCGATAAGGTCAGCGGTGGTGTGGCTTACCTGCGGGGACAGGAAGCCCGCCACGTTTTAAAAGTTTTAAGATTAAGAAAAGGCGATGAAATAATAATCTTCGATGGAGAGGGAAAGGAGTACTTAGCAGAAATTGAAGCTGCCTCTCCAACTTCAGTTAGACTTAAAGTCCTTGAAGAGATAAACATAAACAGAGACAGCCATCTAAGGTCTACTCTTTACATGGGATTGACAAATAAACTTCAGAAGTTTGAACTGGCAATTCAGAAGGCAACAGAGTTGGGTGTAACAGAAATTGTGCCTGTAATCTGTAAACGGTCATCAAATGCCCAGAATGTTAGAAACTGGGAAAGCAAACTGAGAAGGTGGGAAGAGATAGTAGTAAATGCAGCAAAGCAGTGTGGAAGAAACATCCTTCCTGTAATACATCAACCGGTGAAACTTCCAGAGATAGAAGATAACTCAGAGCTTGCTTTTGTTCTATGGGAAAAAGGTGGGAAAAGCCTGAAGGATTATGAGTCATTTAGTGCTTCTTCTGTTTCATTTATAGTTGGTCCAGAAGGTGGACTCGATAAAGAGGAAATAGAAATTTTAAAGGAAAAGGGATTCAAACCTATTTACCTTGGGAAGAGAATTCTGAGAGCAGAAACAGCTGCAATAGCAGGAATGACACTTGTCCAGTACACATGGGGTGATCTTGGATAAACACTATCTTAGGAGTAGGGATGAAGATGCTCCTTGAGAAAGATTATAAGGGAGTAACCCTCAGGGTAATTCATGGAGATATAACAGACGAAGAGACAGAAGCCATTGTAAACGCTGCTAACAGTTCTCTACAGCATGGTGGGGGAGTAGCAGGAGCTATTGTAAAAAAGGGTGGAAAAATCATTCAGGAGGAAAGTGACAGGATAGGTTACGTTCCTGTTGGAAGGGCTGCATATACCACTGCAGGAAAGCTAAAAGCAAAGTACGTTATCCATACGGTTGGACCTGTTTGGGGTGAGGGAAACGAAGAAGAAAAATTAAGAAGTGCCATAAGGTCTGCCCTTGAAGTTGCAGAAGAGTTAAGAGTTAAGTCTATAGCACTTCCTGCTGTAAGCACAGGAATTTTTGGTTATCCAAAGGAACTGGGAGTAAAAGTTATTGTTGACGAAGTTCTAAGATATATAGACAACAATCCAGACACTACCATAAGGGAAATTCACTTTACAAACATTGATATGCTTACGGCGGAGCTTTTTTACAAAGAATTGATAAACATTCATACACAAATGTAGCTGTTGCTTCAGGAACTCCCCTTAGATTATGTCCTCTTCTGAGGAGAGGACTTTTCAGGGAAATTCCAGCCCGCACCACAGAGCGGGTTTCCTTACCCGCTTGTAGCGAGCAAGGAGGGTTTCCTCTCTTCCTCTAACCTTTCTGTACAACTAACAGCAGGATTAGCTTCTGCTGGACGTCATCGGGAACCTCCCTCAGTCCAGCTACTAATCCTGCTTCTGTCTGTTCTACTTTCCCTGTTTGTTTACTTAAGAAATATCTTTCTAAGGATTTCGGAAGCAACCTCTCTTCCCCCCATTCCAAAGGCAAGAGCAAAAGCAACTCCAACTCCGAGAGAAATTGACAGCACAATAATTTCAATAATTTTGGGAGATATCCCTATATACGGGAGAGAAAGGAAAACAGAAGCTGCAATGAATGCTGCTTTTGCAACCTTTCCAAGATTCTGCTTTTCTACTCTTTTCTCAATAAGATTTCCGAAGTAAGTACCTGCAAAGACGATGAAAGAAGCAACTACTAATTTAAAAGCTATGTGGATAAATTGATACGTAATCTCGTAAAGAGCTTTTGCTTCAAGATAGTTGAAAGCCTGAGCAAAGCCGAGAAGGACGGCGAAAGAAAGAACAAGGTATTTAGTTAGTTCTTCAAATTTGAGCTTTTCAGAAGATATTCCTACTTCCTTAGCAAGCTTCTCAACGTTAAGTTCACTAACAACTTTCGTCATTAGCTCTGCGGCTATCTTTCCAATGAAGTAGATACTTCCAAACACAATACCTGCAGCAACCACTTTTGGAATTGCAATTAAAATTGAATTTATCATGTTGATTGCCGGCTCAGTTATTACTTTAATCTGGAGAGCGTTTAAAGAAGCAACTATCACAAAGAGAAGAACTACAAAGTAAATAACATTTGCCCCTGTATTTCCCAAATTTTCAATTCCATACTTTTTGCCTAAGCTTTCAACCTGAAAAGTTTCAAGAAGTGACTTTGTGAATTCCCTCGCAACTCGTGCAAAAAAGAAACCAACGATGAATATTACTCCAGCTCCAATAATGTTTGGTATGTAAGTAGCTATTTTGTTGAGAAGATCCACAAAAGGCTGAGTTACGTACTTCAATCCAAGGGATTCAAGAACAGCTACGATTGTTACGAGAAGAATGAAGTAATAAACGAGGTTCCCTGCACTTTCAGGAAGTTCCTTTTGCTTTTCTAATACTTCGAACTTCCTGCATATACCTGTTACAGCTGCTCTGGATATTTTCGATACTATCCAGCCCACTACGAAAATTGTAACAGCCTTTAAAGCCATTACAACATAAGGCATTAAAACAATACCCTCCATTTCTTTTCCTCCTCTCTCTTCAGATATTCTTAACCATTAATTATTTAAACTCTACTAATTTATGACCTTTAGTAGAATTTTGCAACGGAAGGAAATTGCTTACCAGTTGCCTGTTTTCTAAAACAAAAGGCCAGTTAGTATTAGTAAATAGTTTATAGAACTGGAGTATAACCTAATATCCCGAAAGGATGTTGACTCTGGGTTAGCAATAATATACCATACAACTACGAATAGAAACTAAACGCTCTAAAGGTTATGTGTCCATGATTTGCTCTATCTACTCCTGTGAAACTATGCTGGAATGGAAAAATGTCAATGAAAGTTAAAAGAGCATTGGTAATAGAACTAAACCGCTTAACAGAAGAACAGGAAATAATCCTTGGACATCTTACTTACCACGCTGGAAAACTCTGGAATCAAGCTAACTACCTCATAAAGAACAGGTTAGCAAAACCAGACTACAGAGACCTATACAACAAGCTGAAAGATAACTCAATAAACTTACGCTCTCTACACTCCCGCTCAGCTCAGATAGTCCTTGATGAACTGTCGAGAGGATGGAT
>CAJXJV010000004.1 GCA_913055135.1 uncultured Desulfurobacterium sp.
AAAACAGCATTTTCAACCTTCGGATTTATACTTTTAAGGATAGGAACAACTTTTAATCTTACTAAGTTTCTTTCAAAATCGGTCTTTAGATTAGAACTATCAATAACAAAAGGCAAATTATTTTCTGAGACGTATTTTTCAATTTCTTCTCTTGTTGCTTCAAAAAGGGGTCTAATAATCTTACCTCTTTTGGGTAAAAAACCACGAAGCCCTTTTATTCCTGTTCCTTTAACTAAATTAAGGATTATAGTCTCCAAAAGGTCTGAAGCTGTGTGACCGGTAGCAATAAGATCGGCACCTATTTTTTTTAAAGTCTCCTCCAAAAACTTATATCTAACGTTTCTTGCAATAGCTTCAATATTTTTCCCTTTAGAGATTTCTTTAACATCTTTCCTTTCTATGTAAACAGGAACATTCCAAGACTCACATAATTTTCTTACAAAGTTTTCATCTCTTTCAGATTCTTTTCCCCTTAGCATGTGATTAAGGTGGGCGGCGAAAACCTGTAGCTGGAGCTCTTCTTTTAGAGATAGGAGAACGTGAAGGAGGGTTACAGAGTCAGGACCACCGGAAAGGGCAACAAGAACTTTTGAATTTTGGGGAATTAGCGAAAACTTTTTAATTGTCTTTTCAACTTTTTCTTTTAACATAAGCAGGAACTATCAGAAATTTGGTGGCGACGGGTGGAGTCGAACCACCGACCTGGCGGGTATGAGCCGCCCGCTCTAACCACCTGAGCCACGTCGCCACTTGCGGATAGAAATATATCCTCTATACTTTTCACTGTCAATAAATTTTTCGTAAAATTCCACAATCTAAATGAGGAAAAACTGGAGGAGAATGTGGGTAAAAGAGTTGTTCTTGCATATTCTGGAGGACTTGACACATCGGTTATTGTCAGGTGGCTAACTGATAGAGGATTTGAGGTTATCACATACACGGCAGATGTTGGACAGGGCGAGGAATTAGGAGAGATAGAAGATAAGGCAAAGAAAGCCGGTGCCGTAGAAGCAATTATTGACGACATAAAGGAGGAGTTTGCAAGGGAATACTGCTTGCCCCTTATGAGGGCTGGAGCTCTCTATGAGGGGAAATATCCACTTCTTTCTGCACTATCAAGACCCCTCATCGCCAAGAAGCTTGTTGAAGTTGCTCAGCGATGCGGAGCAGATTACGTTGCCCATGGTTCAACCGGAAAGGGAAACGACCAGGTGAGATTTGAGGCTTCTGTCTGGGCACTGGATCCAGATATTGAGGTTCTTGCACCTGTTAGAGAATGGGAGTTCAAGTCAAGAGAGGAAGAGATAGAGTACGCAAAGAAACATGGAATTCCCGTTGTTGCAACAAAGGAAAAGCCATACTCTTATGATAGAAACCTCTGGGGTGTTGCTATAGAGGCTGGTCCTCTTGAGGATCCTTACATTGAACCTCCAGAAGACGCCTTTGTTATCACAAAAAATCCCCTTGAAGCTCCAGATGAGCCTGAGTATGTGGAGATAGAGTTCGAAGAGGGAACACCTGTTGCCATCAATGGAAAGAGATATGAGAAGCTCTGGAAGCTCATCTGGGATCTCAATGAGATAGCCGGAAAGCACGGCTACGGTAGAGTTGATATGGTTGAGAACAGACTTGTTGGTATCAAGTCAAGGGAGGTTTACGAATCTCCAGCAGGGTTACTTCTCATAAGAGCTTACGATGAACTCGAAAGCCTTGTTCTTGATAGATTCACATACCACTACAAGCAGAGCCACATAAAGCACCCTTACGCCGAAGTTGTCTATGAAGCTCTCTGGTTTACACCATTAAGGGAAGCAATGGATGCCTTTAACGACTCAATCGCTCCATTCGTAACCGGAAAGGTGAGATTCAAGCTCTACAAAGGAAACGCTACAGTTGTTGGAAGACAATCTCCAAACTCACTATACATTGAGGATCTTGCAACTTACAGCCCAAAAGACACTTTTGATCACAAGGCTGGAGCTGCATTTACAAAGGTCTGGAGTTTACCATTAAAAGTTATGGGAAGAGTAAGAAAGGAAAGGAGGAAATAGATGGCGTACGAAGTTGAAAAAAGAAACGAGGTAGTTTATGCAGTAAAGATTACTGCAGAACCTAAGGAACTCGAAAAAGAAGTCAATGAGATCTGCAAGGAAATCAGGAAAACAGCAAAGATTCCAGGATTCAGACCAGGAAAGGCTCCAATTAACATAATCAAAAAGTACTACGAAGAGACAATAAAGGATTCTCTTCTAAGAACCTTTGTTGCTGAGAAACTCTCTGAAGCAATAAAGGAGAAAGAGCTTCAGGTTATCACCGAGCCTGTTGTCGAAGAACTGGACTTCTCTCTGAAGGAAAACAGATTCTCCACAACTGTTCTTTTTGAAGTCAAGCCTTCTATCGAGCTTAAAGCTGAAGACTATAAAGGCATAAAGGTCAAAAAGACCACAAGAGAAATTACCGATGAAGACGTTGAGAAAGTAATTGAGGGACTAAAAAATAGGCAAGCTGAATTCCAAGAAGTTGAAAGAGAAGCAAAGGAAGAAGATTTAGTTGAGCTCGAATACGAAACAGTGATAAAGGAAGGAGAAGAGGAGAAAACTCAGAAAGGTTCTATTTCTGTAATTCTCGGACAGAAGCAACTCTGGCCAGAGGTCGAGAAAGAAGTTCTTGGTAAGAAGGCTGGCGAAGAGGGAGAAGTAACATTTACCGCTTCTGAGGATGAAAAAGTTTATGGAGAAGCAGCAGGTAAGGAAATAACAGTTAGGTTCAAGATCAAAGCAGTTAAGGAGAAAATACTTCCTGAGGTTAACGACGAGTTTGCCCAAAAGTTGGGTTTTGAAAACCTTGAAGACATGAAGAAAAAGATTAGAGAAGATCTTGAAATCTCTGAGAAAACAAGAGAACAAGAAGAACTTGAAGATCAGATAGTTGAGGATCTCCTCAAGAAAGTAGATGTCCCTATTCCTCCATCAATGCTCGATCTTGAAATAAGAGCTCAGGCAGAGAATCAGCTAAGAAGACTTGCCCAGTTCGGTGTTGACGTCAGACAGATGAATCCTCAATCGATCGTTGAAATGGTAAAACCTACTGCTGAGAAAACTGTCAAGGTAAAACTACTCCTTGAAAAAGTTGCTGAGCTCGAAGGTATAGAGGTAACAGACGAGGATCTCGAAACTGAAATTCAAAAGTTAGCAGATGCAGCTTTTGGTGGTGACTATGTTCAGGCAAGGCAGTCCCTTGAAGAGAAAGGACTCCTTGGAATGATAAGACAGGACGTCCTGAGACAGAAAGCCCTTGACAGACTCATCGAACTTGCAGAGATAGAAGAAGTTCCAGCTGAAGAGGTTGCTAAATCTGAAGAGAAATAATTTAAGCCCCTCCGGGGGCTTCTATCTACAACATACCTGTTAGTTTTCTTTCAAGAGAGTTTTTGTAGACCTCCTTACACTCCTTAATGCTCAAATTAATCACTTCTCTACCTTTGTGTCTGACAATCCCTTTACCGGTTCCTGTTACTACCCCTACTACTTTTGCAGGAACAGTCTTTTCCTCTAAGAAGTTAAGAAGCTCTTCCACTTTTTCCTTAGCAACTGTTACAACTATTCTGCTCTGATCTTCGCCAAAGAGGAGGAAATCTGTCCGGATGTCATCCTCAAAATCAACCTCAAATCCAAGTTCCCTCTCGAACGCCGACTCAAAAAGGTTTACAGCAAGTCCACCCTCAGAAACGTCGTGGGCACTCTTCACAAGTCCTTTCTCTATTGCTTCAACAATAGCTCTCTGAAGAGCTCTCTCAAAAGCAAGGTCTATTGACTGTCCCCTGCCTCTAAACTCTCCTTCCACAAGCTTCTGATACTCTGAACCAGAAATGTTTCCAACATTCTCCCCAAGGAGAACAATTACATCCCCTTCTTCCTTAAAGAAAGAGGTCATCCTCTTCTCAACGTCCTCTAAAACTCCCACGCAGACAACTGTTGGTGTGGGGAATACCGCTCTCTTACCTCTATCAGTTGTGGTTTCGTTGTAAAAACTTACGTTTCCACTTACTACTGGAGTCTCAAGGACTCTACAGGCATCTGCCATTCCATCTGTTGCCTTCACAAACTGCCACATTATCTCTGGATCCTCAGGACTTCCAAAGTTAAGGCAGTCTGTTATAGCTCTTGGAATAGCTCCTGAGCAGGCAACGTTCCTTGCAGCTTCTGCAACGGCTATCTTTCCACCTTCATAAGGATTCAGATAGCAATAACGGGAGTTACAGTCAGAGCTTATTGCAATTCCCTTTTTACTTTCCTTAACCCTTAAAACAGCTGCATCGGATTCCGGATAAACAACCGTATTTATCTGAACCATGTGGTCATACTGTCTGTAAATCCATCTCTTGCTGGCAATTGTCGGAGAGTCAAGGAGTTTTTTGACTACTTCGTTGTAATCTTCTGGTTCTGGAATCCTGTTCTGATCGTAGGAAAGGTTTTCCTTTATGTATTCAGGAACCTTAAACGGTCTGCAGTAAACCGGTGCTTCATCAGTCAGGGCTTTAATCGGGAGTTCCGCAACTTCCTCTCCATACCAGAAAAGCCTGAGGACTGGTTCTTCTATGACCTCGCCAATTACACAGGCATCAAGATCCCACCTTCTGAAAACTTCCATTATCTCTTCTTCTTTACCTTTTTCACAAACAACAAGCATCCTTTCCTGTGATTCAGAAAGCATTATCTCATAAGGAGTCATTCCTTCTTCTCTTGTTGGCACCTTATCAAGTTCAAGCCTTACACCAACTCCTCCACGAGCTGCCATTTCAACTGAGGAGGAAGTCAGCCCTGCAGCTCCCATATCCTGAATGGCAACTATTCCATCTTTCTCCATCGCCTCAAGGCAGGCTTCAATGAGGAGTTTTTCCATAAAAGGATCGCCAACCTGAACGTTTACCTTCTTCTCAACTTCCTCTTCAGACGAAAACTCCTCAGAAGCCATTGTTGCACCGTGAATTCCATCTCTTCCAGTCTTCGCACCAACGTAGATAACAGGATTTCCAACACCTGCAGCCTTTGCGTAGAAGATTTTGTCCTTCTTCACTATTCCAAGAGCAAAGGCATTTACGAGAGGATTTGTCTGGTAGCAGGAATCAAAGTAAACCTCTCCTCCAACTGTTGGTACACCAACACAGTTTCCGTAGTGACTGATTCCAGAAACAACCCCCTTTGCAACGTACCTCATCTTAGAATCGTTCAGTTCCCCAAATCTAAGAGAATCCATACAGGCAACAGGTCTTGCACCCATCGTGAAAACGTCTCTGAGTATTCCACCTACCCCAGTTGCTGCTCCGTGGAACGGTTCTATGAACGATGGATGGTTGTGGGATTCAACCTTAAAGGCTGCACATATCTGATTCTCTTCATCGACCATTATTATTCCAGCATTCTCACCAGGACCCTGAACAACCCATGGAGCTTCAGTTGGAAACTTTTTCAGATGAGGTCTCGAAGACTTATAGGAACAGTGTTCTGACCACATTGCAGAAAAAATGCCCAACTCAACAAGGTTTGGCTCTCTTCCCAGTATTTTCAAAATCCTCTGGTACTCTTCCCAGGTAACATGCTGTTCAATAATTTCTCTATCCATTTCCTTCCCCTGGATTGTTTATAAAGTGCTAACTAATTATAACCTTTAACTTGAAAAGGTGTTTGGAATGATAAAATTTCCCATAAAGCACTCGAAGAGAGGTTTTGTTTTGAAAGAACCAAATCTTGATATGACACTCAGAGAGTGTCTTGAGAAATTCCCCCAGCTAAAAGATACACTTTACTCATTGATTGAAGAATGCATCTACTGTGAAGGATTCAAAGACGAAACTCTAAGGAAAGTTTTTAAAGCTCACGGACTTAATCCCGAAAAATCTCTGAAAAAACTCATTAAAGCTCTGGGAGAGGAAAATGTTTGAATACATAAACGGAATAAAACTGGTAGCAGAGCTCATGTGCTGTAGCGCTATAACAGCACCAAAGGGGAAAGGGATTAACCTCCTCTACACAAAAATTTTCGAAGGAGAGGAGAAAGAAAAAGTTGCCGATCTTATGGAACAAATAGGTAAAGAAAAGGAAATTCCTTTCTTCATCAGGGATGCAAAGAACGTAAGGGATTCTTTGCTTGTTGTCTTCATTGGTACAGAGGTAAAACCAAGGGGTGTACCTTTTTGTGGTTTCTGCGGATTTGAGAACTGTGAAAAATCTTCAGAGGCTGGAGCTTACTGTGCATACGCTGTGGGAGACCTTGGAACAGCCATAGGCTCAGCAGTTAAAGTTGCTTCCGACCACAATATCGACAACAGGATAATGTTCTCCTTCGGAAAGGCAGCAATCGTTGGAGGATTTGTTCCAGAAAAAATCAAGATAGGATACGGAATCCCTCTATCTGTAGCCGGCAAAAACATCTATTTTGACAGGAAAATGTAATGGAAAACCTTGCCTGGATCGTCATTCCTGAGAGGGACTCAATAACTACTCTGAGAACGGGAATCCCTTCTCTTTTAGAGAATGAGGAACTTCTTTCTAAAAGTCCCAAGTGGATTCATTTGAGAAATATAGACGACCAGGCAGAAAAACTCCTTTTAGAACACTTCAGAATAAACGAACTTTCCTTGGAAGACTGCCGTTCAGAAGCAAGATCAAAGGTTGAGATTTTTGAGGACTACGTATTTGTCCTGATGATATACTTTGATGGAGGTATAATTCGCCAGAAAAAGCTCTGCATCTTCTGGGGAAACGATTTCATAATAACAGTCGGTAGTCGGAGACTTTTTGAAGAGGCAAGGAAAAGTCTCTCCTTAGAAGAGAAACCGTTTGATCAGGGAATAGAAAAGATCCTCTGGCTGATCTCAAGTATCGTAGCGGACAAGTTTAAAGAAGTTACAGATATCTTAGAAGAGCAGGGAGATGAAGTAGAAGCGAGAGTTTTTAAAGAACAGAACCCGGAACTTCTTGAAGATATCTCAGACCTCTCATTTGAAATCCTTACACTGAGGAGAACACTTAAACAGCTCAGGGATACCTACAAATCATTGATTTCTTCCGCTCCCCGTCTCATAAATCCTGAAAATATCCACTACTTTAGAGACCTTCTTGACGAAATTAGCATTCTCTACGACAGGGCAGAAACTCTGCATGAATTTATTCAAAACGTTCTCAATGTTTTCTCTTCTCTTGTCTCTTTCAAACTAAATGACATTATGAAAACATTAACCATACTTATTACCATTCTTGAACCACTAATGCTCATTAGCAGTTTCTATGGTATGAATGTGGAAGAACTTCCCTTAGCCCATTCATCTTACGGTATTTTCGTCATCTCCTTCATAATGTTGGGCGTTTCACTCACCCTTCTTTATTACTTTAGAAAGAGAGGATGGATTTAGCAAAAGGACTTGTCAAATCCTGTCAGAAGTCCTAAATTAGTCATCGTCAAGTTTCGGGGCATAGCTCAGCTTGGTTAGAGCGCGTGCCTTGGGAGCACGAGGTCGCCCGTTCAAATCGGGCTGCCCCGACCATTTTAAAATCCCTCCCCTTCAGGGGCCCGTAGCTCAGCTGGATAGAGCAACGGACTTCTAATCCGTAGGTCGGAGGTTCGAATCCTCCCGGGCCCGCCACTTTGAAAGCTTCCTCTTCTGGATTAGCTCAAAATAAACTATTCCTACGTACTCATGAATCCCTGAAAAGCTATCATACAAATATCCCATTCTCGGAAAATAACTTGACCAGCTGTAGGGAGCTCTATCGACTCTATAATCCGCAGGAACAGGAATGACAGAAAAACCTACAGACCTAAAAATCTTATAACTCCTCGGCATGTGATACGCTGAAGTGACAAGGCAAATCTTTTTAATTCCTTTTTTACTCAATATTTTGTAAGTAAAAACACCATTTTGAAAAGTATTCTTGCTTTTATCTTCTTCAATTATTTCTTTATCAAGAATTCCAAGGTTAGTTAAAAATCTTTTCATTGCTGAAGATTCCGGTTCTGCCTTCTCATTGAATACTTTTCCTCCTGAAACGACCAGAGGATTCTTTATCCTTTTCCATACCTTAAAGGCAGTATAAAGCCTTTTTGCTACCTGAGGTGTTACCGCTGCCTTCCCCCCTTCTTCCGGAGAATGAGAAATCTTTCCACCGCCGAGAACAACTATCGCTTCACAATTGAGTTCAGCTTTACCAGGGTAGGGAAATGCGTTTTCTAATGGAAGAAGTATCCTGTCTTTAACAGGCTCTATTGAAAGCAGATAAATAAGAATAGCTGTCAGTGTAAGAATAACTATTCCTGTTTTTCTCCTGTTAACTAAAAGAAGAACTATACCTATTAGTATGAGAACAATAAAAATTCCAGGTGGAAGAAATAAAAATGTAAAGAGCTTTGAAAGAATAAACATCAAACCCTCAGATTCGATTCAAAACCAAGGTCTTTTATCATTTCAGCATCATCTTTTAAACTTCTACCTTTTGTTGTTAGATAGTTTCCAACCATTAAAGCATTTGCAGGGAAAAGCCCAAGAGGCTGGAGCTCTCTTAAATTATACTCTCTACCCCCACAAATCCGTATTTCTACCTCAGGTATTGCCATTCTAATTGCCGTAAGAATTCTCAAACACTTCAAAGGAGTTAAGAAGTTTGCGTTCTCAAGAGGAGTTCCTTTTACAGGATGAAGGAAATTTACAGGAATAGAGTCTACCTGGAGCTTCTTCCAGGTTTCAATAATTGAGGCTACATCATCGTCGCTCTCACCAAGACCAAAAATTCCACCACAGCAGGTTGAGAGACCAACCTCTTTTGCTTGTTCAATTGTCTTTACTCTATCTTCCCACTTCTGAACAGTCGTTATTGCAGGATAGAACTCTTTTGAAGTCTCAAGATTATGGTGATACCTATCAAGCCCTGAATCCTTTAAGAATTTTAAATCAACTTTCCTGAGCTGACCTAAAGATGCACAGATTTTTACTTCTGGATTTTTAGATTTTATCTTTTCAACAACCTCAGCGATTCTTTTTAATTCTTTCCTATCTACAGAAATACCACTTGTTACAAAGCTAAACCTGTCTATTCCCTTTTCAAAAGCATTAAGCGCAGCGTCTATGAGTTTTTGTTCTTCAAGAAGCGGATAAGTCTTAATTTTCAAATCAAATCTTGCCGACTGTGCACAGAACTTACAGTCAGAAGGACATTTACCACTTTTTGCATTTAAAATAGCACAGGTTTCTATTTGTTTTCCAAAGTACTTAAATTTTTCCTGAAGAGACATGTTAAGAAAGGAATAGAACTCTTCAGGAGAACAGCTGAGAATTTTCTTTACTTCTTCTCTCATTCTTTGAGTTTTCTCAGAACCTGCTTTGTTATTTCCTTGAAGGTTTCAAGAACTCCTACACCTTTGATAGCTATTGCCTCGAAATCTGGACGGTTCCACCTGTTGAGATCTCTTCTAAGAATATCTACCGGTAAAGCATTCGGAAGATCTCTTTTGTTGTATTGAATCACAAGAGGGATTTTCTCAATGTCCATTTTATAGTCTTTAAGGTTTTCTATCATGTCATCTAAGGTATCAAGATTTGCATCGTGTCTTTCTTCCTGAGAGTCTGCAACAAAAACAATTCCATCCACTCCCTTAAGTATAAGTTTTCTACTTGCCTGATAGATAATCTGTCCAGGTGTTGTATATAGATGAAATCTAACCTTAAATCCTTTTACATTCGATATTTCTATCGGTACAAAGTCAAAAAAGAGTGTTCTTTCCGTTTCTGTAGCAAGAGTTACCAATTCTCCTCTATTTTCTGGTCTTACATGTTCATAAATCCATTTAATATTAACCGTTTTACCACTTAATCCTGGTCCGTAGTAGACTATCTTACAGTTAATCTCTTTAGTCGCAAAGTTTATGAACGACATGACGTCTCCTATTCAAAAAGGGAGTCTAAATCGATTTCTTCCACGTTGATATCCGATGAAACTGTTGTTTCCTTCTCTGTTCTTTCTTCTATTCTTTCTATAAGTTCTTTTACTTTTGGATAAAACCTCTTAATTTTCACTCTAATTATACCAAGATTTGAAGAATCCTTGTCAAAAATTACCACCAATATGTACTTTCCATCTAAAAGTATCATATAAATACCTTCTTCTTCTGTTTCTGTAAACATGTGATTCAGATCCTTGTCTCCTAAGAGTTTTGAAAGTGCCTCTGAAGCTGCGACATTTCCTGCTGTTAATGAAGCAAAAGTAATATCATCAGAAGAGAAAGCCGGAGACTCACTCCGGCTGATCAGCTGTCCCGATTTATCAATCAGTATAACTATTTTTGACTTACTCTCCTTTGCAAGCTCAGTAAGTAGTTTCCTTAATTCTCTATCTTCTTCAGGTGTAATGTTCAACATTTTTCTTCTCCCATCTCCTCCATATGGTTAAGCCATTCCCACCTATTGTCAACTTCCGCCTGAAACTCCTCTATTAGACGTCTGTTTTCCGGCTTAAACAGATGCTTAAACCTTCCCTGCATCTTCAGGTACTCTTCAACCGGCTTTGGATTCCTTGGCTTA
This sequence comes from uncultured Desulfurobacterium sp., assembly GCA_913055135.1. Lineage (GTDB taxonomy): Bacteria > Aquificota > Aquificia > Desulfurobacteriales > Desulfurobacteriaceae > Desulfurobacterium. Next base: position 10,571 of record CAJXJV010000004.1, read on the forward strand.
TAGGTAATTCTCCATTTTCCATTCTCAACTTCAAACAGTGGCCAGTAGTTGGTCTCCACTGCAAGTTTCGTTACAAGTATACCCTCTTCTTCCTTTGAACGCCACCCTCTTGGGCAGACAGAAAACGCGTTTATAAAAGAGGGACCTTCAGTTAAAAGTGCTTTCTTAAATTTTTCCATAAAATCCTTCCAATGTGAAGGGGCTACCTGAGCAACGTACGGAATTCCATGAGCTGCTGCAACTACAGGTAGCCACTTCTTGCTTTGAGGCTTACCAAGGCTTTCACTACCTACCGGCTGTGTGGTTGTATTTGCGTACTTGGGAGTAGCGCTGGAACGCTGAATTCCTGTGTTCATGTAAGCTTCATTGTCGTAGCAGACATAGATAAAATCGTGTCCTCTTTCAAGAGCTCCAGAGAGGGATTGGAAACCAATGTCGTAAGTTCCACCGTCTCCAGCTAAGGCAACAAACTTTACTTTCTTGTCTGTAGGCAATTTACCCTTTCTCTTAAGTGCCTTGTAGGCTGCTTCCACTCCAGAAATTGTAGCAGCAGCGTTTTCAAAAGCGTTGTGAATCCATGGAGATTTCCATGAGTTGTAAGGGTAGATGGTAGTACAAACCTCAACACAACCTGTTGCATTGGCAATAATAAGTTCATACCCAAGGGCATTCGCAACCATGTACATCTGTCTTATGATAATTGAAGCTCCGCATCCCGCACAGAGCCTGTGACCCGGAGCAAGCTTTTCAGGATAGTTTGTCAGTTTTTTCAAAGGCGGAATTTTAATCTCAGCAGCTTTAACTTGAGCCATTGTTTCCTCCATTACTCTTTTAAGTTAAGGTAGTTTACGAGAGGAATTTCCTCTCCAGCAGCAAGCCGCATTAACTTGTCTATAGCCTCTTCAATGTGGTTAACGTTTGTATCCCTTCCACCAAGGCCGTAGATGAACCCTGTCATTGGGTAGTACTTACGTCTCAAGTATTGGGTTGTTGCCACTTCTTCAAATAGTGGTCCTGAAGCGCCACCAAAAGTTTCAGCTCTATCAAATATCCCTATTGCTTTACAGTTTGATGCCTCTATTGCATCCATTACATCGTTGTAAGGAAAAGGTCTAAATGTTCTTATTTTAATTAAACCAGCTTTTATGCTTTTTTCTTCTCTCAACTTATCTACAACGTACTTTGCAGTTCCTGCAGCAGAACCTGTTATCACAAGAATGTAGTCTGCATCTTCTGTTTTGTAAGTTTCGATATGTTCATACTTTCTGCCGAAAGCTTCTTCAAATGCCTCACCAACTTCTTTTATTACCTTATAGGCATTCGTCATGGCTTCTCTCTGTTGCCTCTTGAACTCCATGTAGGAATCTGTCATGGCAACAGCACCATGGGTAACCGGATTGTCAACATCAAGGAGTGGATACATGGGTTTCAGCTCACCTACAAACTCCTCTACAGCTCTGTCTGGAAGGAGTCTTACTCTTTCAATAGCGTGGGAGATAACAAAGCCATCCATACCGACCATAACTGGAAGTCTTGTTCTTTCGTCTTCAGCTATCCTTATTGCCTGAATCAGGTTGTCATACTGCTCTTCTGCATTTTCGGAAAAGAGCATTATCCAGCCTTGATCCCTTGCTCCCATCATATCTGACTGATCACCGTGGATGTTGATAGGAGCAGAGAGAGCTCTGTTCACAACAGTCATAACAATTGGAAGTCTCATTCCAGAAGCAATACCGAGAACTTCCCACATGTAGGCAAGACCGGGACCTGCTGTTGCAGTCATTGCCCTGCTTCCAGCAGCCGCTGCACCAACACATGCGGACATTGCAGAGTGCTCACTCTCCACAGGAATGTACTCACTGTCAACAAGACCGTTTGCAACAAAATCTGCAAAGAACTGCATAAGTTCAGTCTGAGGAGTAATTGGATATGCAGCAACAACGTCTGGATTTATCTGCCTCATAGCCTCTGCTGCTGCCATGTTTCCGGAGTATGGAACGTAGGTTACCTCTTTTATAAGCTCAGGTCTCATAGTTAGTCCTCCTCACGGAACAGGTATTCAGGTTTCATTTCAAGGGCATTGGTTGGACACTCATGGGCACAGATACCACAACCTTTACAGTGGTCGTAGTCAACACCGACCATTTTCTCTTCTTCTACCAGAATACTGGAGTCTGGACAGAATACCCAGCAGAGCATACAATTAACACACTTATCAGCTTCAAAGACTGGTCTCCAGGCTCTCCACTCACCGGTGTTGTACTTTTCACTTGAGCCTGGCTCGGTTATTACTCCACCTATCTTTAACTCTCTCCATCCCTTAATCATTCTGACTGTACCTCCTCATAAGCTCTGTAAAGTGCCCTTACGTTGGCAGCAAGAGCGTTTTCTGAAATTTTCTTCCCAAAGGCTTTCTTGATGTCCTCTTCAACAGTTTTTATGTCAACAAGACCATTCAGAACTTTGACAAGAGCTCCAAGCATTGGAACGTTCATGAGAGGTCTCTTGAGTTCTTCCATCGCAATCTTTGTTGCGTCAACTGTATAGATTTTCCTTCCTTTAATTCCGTATTTCTCTCTGACTTCCTGTGGAGTTTTATCGGTATTGATTACGAGAATAGCATTCTCGTCTGTTCCCTCTAAGAATGGAACAGCTTTGAGAAGAGTGGGATCAACAACGACAACTATATCAGGATTGAGAACCATACAGTGAAGGGTAATCGGCTTTTCAGAAACTCTGTTGTAAGCTCTCAATGGTGCTCCAGATCTCTCCGCACCGTAGTCCGGGTTACTCTGGGCATACTTTCCTTCCCTGATAACAGCACTGGCTAAGATCTTAGAAGCAGTTACTGCACCCTGACCACCGCGGGCGTGCCATCTTATCTCTATCATTACTTTCCTCCAGCGATAAGTTTCTTATCTTCAAAGGCTCTCTTGAGAGTAAGCTCATCTGCCATATCTATCGTTCCACCGTAAGGGATACCGTAACTTATCCTGTAAACTTCAACTTCCATCTTTTCAAGTCTATCAATTAAGAACTTTGAGGTTGCCTCACCTTCAACCGTTGGATTGAGGGCTATGATGACCGTTTTGATGCCATTCTTCTGGATTCTATCGAAAAGACTCCCAATCCTTAAATCTTCCGGCGATACGTCTTCAAGCGGTGATATCACACCACCAAGAACGTGATAAAGCCCTTTATACTCACCAAGCTTTTCTATTGAGATTGCATCTCTTGGTTGCTCAACGACACAGATAGTTGTTCGGTCTCTTTCTGGATCTCTACAGATCGCACAGAAATCTTCCTCAGCGGGAAGACCACATTCAACACAGGGTCTTATTCTTTCTAACTCCCTGAGAGCGTTGGTTATCATCCTTCTCTTTTCTTCGTCAAGTTTTGAAAGTTGCAATACAGCCCTTTCTGCAGCTCTCTCACTAATCCCTGGAACTTCCGAAAGAAACTGGATAAGAAGCTCGAGGTTATCCGGGTATATCAAAAGAGACCTCCGATATCGATTCCAAGTCCTCCTGTGAGCTTTTCCATCTCTCTTGCAAGGGTTTCACGACCCTCTTTAAGAGCCTGATTGGCAGCAACAACAATCAGATCCTGAACCATCTCCCTATCGCCAGATTCAAAGAGCTCAGGATCTATCTCAACAGAGACTATATCTCCAGAACCCTTTGCAACAACTTTAACCGCGCCACCACCAGCAGTTCCAACAAATTCTCTCTCTTCAATCTCCTCCTTTATCCTCTTTGCCTGAGTCTGAAGCTGTTTTGCCATTTTCATTAACTGGTTGAGGTTGCCCATTCCACCTTTAAACATTTAGAATCCTCCAATTCTGAAACTTGGTTTTAATTGTAAAAAATCTGTAAACATTCCACAAGTTTACAGAATAGGATAGATTTTGTATAAAGTTCAAATGATGGAAAAAGAGAAAGCGGTAATAATCGCCGTAAAACGTCCCGGAGAAGAGATAGATATAGAGGAGTTAAAAGGGCTTATAGAAGCTTTAAGTGGAGAGGTTGTCCAAACCGTTATTCAGAAGAGGAAAGCCTTTTCACCTTCAACCTACGTAGGAAAGGGAAAAGTTCAGGAGATAGATACCGAAAACGCCACTCTTATTGTTGCCTACCATCCACTTTCCTACTCCCAGAAAAGAAACCTTGAGGAGCTTACAGGATTACCCGTCATAGATAGAACAGAGGTTATCCTTGAAATCTTCGCAAGGAGAGCAAGAACAAAGGAAGCAAAACTTCAGGTCGAACTCGCCAGAGCTTACTACCAGCTTTCACACCTCCGGGGAAAAGGTAAGAAACTCTCAAGGCTGGGTGGTGGTATTGGAACAAGAGGACCTGGTGAGACAAAGACGGAAGTCGAAGCAAGGACACTGAGAAAGAAGATTCACAAACTCAGAAAAGAAATTGAAGAAATAGAAAAGAGACAGAAAATTATAAGGAAGAGCAGAAAAAGAAAGAACTTCATAACTGTTGCAGTTGTTGGCTACACAAACGTTGGAAAGTCAACCCTTGTCAAAACCTTAACCCAAAAGGACGTCTTTATAAAAGATATTCCATTTGCAACCTTAGATGTAAAGACTGGCTCTCTTTACTTAAACGGTAAGCAGGTTTTGATATCCGACACCGTAGGATTTATAAGAAAGCTTCCTCATGAGTTAGTCGCTTCCTTCAGAGCAACCCTTGGAGAAGTTAGGGAAGCAGATATCCTGCTCATTGTCTTTGACATCTCTTCAGAAAAACTCGAAGAAGAGCTCAAATCTGTAGAGGAAGTCCTTAAAAACTAAAAGCCTGGAATAAACCGAAGATATTTGTGGCAAATAAGGTGGATAAATTGGTCGATAGCTACGAAAAAGTTTCTGAACTCTATCCCGCAATTGCTGGAAGACTGCCTGATCTTAACTCTCCTGTTGTTTTCATTTCCGCAACAAAGAGGTGGGGACTGGACAAATTGAAAAAAGAGATTCAAGATTTCTAATCAACTCTTCACAGCTTTTGCTTCTCATTACTCTGTCGTTGAGTTTTGATTTCCCTCTTATTCCCTTGAAGAGATAGACAATTTGAGCCTTTATAACCTTACACGCTCTTTCTTTTTCAAAGAACTCCCACATTAGCTGGAGCTCCTCTAAAACAAAATCGATCCTCTCTTTCAAAGTGGTCTTAATATCCCTCTTCTCTTTATACTCCTTGAAAATCCAGGGATTTGCAAGAGCTCCCCTTCCAACCATCACCCCATCACATCCAGTCTCTTCAAACTTCTGGTCAATCTCCTTCCAGCTTCTTATGTCTCCACTTCCTATAACTGGAACATCACCAGCAATCCTTTTTAAATCCTTTACCCTCTCCCAGTTGGCTTTCCCCGAAAAGCCCTGCTTTGCAGTCCTTGGATGAAGAGCAATAGCTGAAACGCCAGCTTTCAGAAGCTCTTCAGCGATTTTTTCAAGTGTATCTTCGTAAAACCCAAGCCTTATTTTTGCAGTCACCGGAGTGTTCAAAGGCTTTAGAGCCTCAACCGTAGCAGCAACTATTCTTCCCATTTCTTCTGGAAACTGAAGCAGGTATCCAGCAGCCTTTGCTTTGAGAACCTTTTTAACAGAACAACCAAAGTTTATGTCAATTGCTTCAGGTCTATACTTCTCTGCCATTCTTCTTGCAGCTTCTGCAATTTCCTCTGGATTTCTCCCATAAATCTGGAGATGAATTGGCCTCTCCTCATCTGTAAAATAGGCAAGTTCCTTTTCCTCTCCCTTGTAGATTATTCCCGTTGCGTTCATCAGCTCAGAGTACGTCCTATCTGCTCCCAATCTCCTGCAAAGCCTTCTGAAAGCCGAGTGTGTGTATCCAGCCATCGGAGCAAGGATAACTTCTTTCTTTACACTTAAGGACAAGTTAGACATACTCCTTGAATGGGTTTACTATTTTTATTCCCTCAATTTTCATCCCATCCGATAGATCTTCAGTGAAAAGGATACGACATTTTCCATCAACAGCAGCAGAAACAATAAGGCTATCCCAAAAAGAAAGTTTGTATCTTTTCTTTATCTTTATAGCTCTTAGAATAGTTTCGGTAGTTACAGTGACAACGTTAAAAACAGAGTAAGTTGTAATTATCTCTCCTGCTTCTTCGTCAGACATTGTGGGAATCAACCTCTTTGTTAGAACAACATATAGCTCTTGAAGAACTTGAGTAGAAATAACAAATCTACCTGAAGCTCTCCATTTATCAAGCAGATTTTTAGCAACACTCTGTTTCTTCGAATTACTCAGATCATATTCATACGCTAAAACATTTGTATCAAAGAAAGCTTTAAATGTCATAGAGATCTTCTCTCTTCCAGTGTTGTAGCTTCCCTGCCTTTTTTTCGGCTATCTCTCTTAATTTTCTGTGAGCTTCCTCATACTTCCTTGTACCTTCAACAATACTTTCAAGTTGTTCCCTTACAAGAGCCGAGACGCTCTTTCCCCTGAGAGCTGCAATTTTCCTGATTTCCTTCCACACATCTTCGGGAACTGCTACAGAAAGAATTTTTGTTTCCATAAAACCCTCATTATTAATTTAGGACTACTTTATTAATTTAATAATTTCTACCTAAACGGCAAGTCTTAAACCAAGACGGTTTGCAAAGGAGTAAACTTCATTAAACTCCTCAGAAGTTGTCCTTCTACATATCTCAGGGTAATCACAGGCTTTATAGAACGGATAGTACTGATCCATAACGTTTATATAGGTTTCCCTTCCAAGGTTTTCTACAATCCAGATTAAAATTTCTTTACTGTCCTCTGTCCAGTCCGGCATCACAAGATGTCTGATCATAAGTCCCCTTTCTGCTACACCGTATTCGTTGACTTTCAGATGTCCCACCTGTCTCTTCATCTCAAGGACTGCCTCTTTCACAACTTCCGGATAGTCAGGCGCTTTCAGATAATCCCTGCTAAATTCGTGACTGAACGTTTTTATATCCGGCATGTAGATATCAACAAGCCCTTCAAGTTCTATCAAAACCTCAACGCTCTCGTAACCACCACAGTTATAGACTATCGGTATCCTTAAGCCTCTCTTCTTAGCCTCCTCAACAGCAGAGAAAATCTGAGGAACCTGATGGGTCGGAGTAACCAGATTGATGTTATGACAACCTTTCCCCTGTAAATGGAGCATTATGTCGGAAAGTTCAGAAACTGTAATGTACTCACCTTCCATAAGGTGAGAAATCTGATAGTTTTGACAGAAAACACAGCCAAGGTTACATCCTGTAAAGAAAACCGTCCCGGAACCGCCCCATCCAACAAGAACAGGCTCCTCGCCAAAGTGAGGACCAAAAGAGGAAACCATCGGCTTATCGGTTACCTTGCAGAAACCAACTTCACCTTTATCCCTCTCTACTCTACAGTTTCTGGGACAGAGGGTACACGGCGAGATAAATTTGTAGAGGTTCATTTTCTTCTCCATCAAACTTTTTGCAGGTGCTTTAAATACATTGTTGCATAAGAACCTTTCGGCAGAAAAAAGGAAATATACTCGTCAAACTTCTTGAAATCTCTGATTAAAACGTAGGACATCCTGTAATCTCCCTTAATTCCCAGTTTCCTTAGAAGCCCAAGGAATTCCTTTAATTCAAAGCCCTCCTCTTTTAGAATTTCTTCATAGTAAAGCTTACTTTCAAGGAGTTTCTTCTTATAACCCAAGATAGTCCAAAATTTTGGAAGAGGCTCGTAATTATCCGTATTGGGAATAAAAAACGTTCCCTCTTTTTCTTTTATCAGGTATCCATTAAACATCTCTTTTAGAAAAAGTTCCAAACTCCTATTCCACAGATAAGAGAGATAGGAATCTATCAAGAAATTCTCTCTCCAACTGAGTTTTCTCCTTGGGTTCTCAAAGAGTTTTTGAATCAGTGTCTTCCCCTTCTTCCAGTTAACGCTTATCCTTTGGGCATCATAGTAGTTGATAAACCACTTCCTTGCTTCTATCTCCAGTCCTCGCAGGTTGATAAAAAACTTGTTTCCCTTCAACTGACCAATTTTCAATTTCTTCTGAACCCTTCCAATAAACTTAAGGACATACCATGACTCAGAATCAATCTCTTGCTTCTCAAACTCTCCAACGAATCTCTCAAAAGATACGAATTGGAAGGCAAGAGCAAACTTATCTTTCATTCCAGCATAGCTAAAGCCCAAAAGTTTTGCTAAATCCTTTGTTGTTAAGTTTCTCTTTACCAATAGATAGAGGTAGTGTCTTCCATCTTCAACAATGGGATATTCTGCAACTTCTTTTACGATAAAGTCTTCTGGAACTTCTCTTCTCCACTTAAACTCTACCGTAACCATCTATAAGCTCCGCCATGTAGAATGAACCAGTTATTATGGTATCGTCTTTCAAAGACTCTAAGCTAACCCTTTCAAGTATTGAAACATTCTCAATCCCCACGCTTTGAGCAATCTTAACAAGCTCACTCTGTTTAACAGCTCTTTCGTTTTCTATTTCAAGAAGGTAAAGCTTTCTCTTTGAATAACTCAAATACTCAGAAACTATTTTCAGATTCTCCTTGAGGTCCTTATCCTTTAAGCCCGAGAAAATAACATCAGCCCTTAAACCTACTTCCCGTGCAGTTTCAAACAGTTTCCTTAGAGCATCCCTATTGTGAGCAACATCAAAAACAATGGTCGGATTTCTTCTGATAATCTCGAATCTTCCCGGAAGAGAAACATTGATTTCATCCGTCATTCTCAGCGCAGCGGAGAATTTCTGTCTGAGAAAAACTTCAGAGGCTTTCAAAGCCGTTACCGCATTAATCGCCTGATGTTTCCCCAACAAGGTAGTTTTTACTCTC
>CAJXJV010000005.1 GCA_913055135.1 uncultured Desulfurobacterium sp.
TGATACATGGACAGGAAAGTTCTTGAAGGAAATTCTGTGGTAAGATAGAAATAAAGATAGAGGTAATCGCAACTGTGGAGGAGTTGTGAGAAAAAAAAGAAAAACCATAACTGTAGATGAAGGAACTTACAATCTCCTGAAGGAACAGAAGGAAAAATTCAATTTAACTTACGATGAACTTTTAAGGAAACTTGTTGAAGCAACTGCCCTGGAACTTGAAGAATTGCATCCTGAAGTAGAAGTTGTAGTTAAACCTCCCGATACTCTTCCCAGAACGATAGAAGTTTCTCTTCCAATTGACCTTCCAGAGGCTGGAATAATTCTTCCAGAATCGTTAGAGAAGGAAATCAAAGTTTATGCCGCAAAAAGAAAAATTTCTCTTAATAAAGCAGTAATAGAGCTCCTTTCCCTTTCTCTGTACTTCCAGGGAAAGAGTTACATAGTAATTTCTGAAGAAACTGAAAAGAAAGTAAAGGAACTCCTTGAAAAACTTCCAAAGGATAAAAGGGAAAACTTCAAAAAAGAGCTCCAGAAGATAGTAACCTTCTACATAAGGAAGCTTATTTCTAAGTACAAGAAGAAAATGAAGCACTGAATAAGGGCGCGGAAAGCGCCCTAAGGGTTTACTAATTTGGTTTTTCTTCATCTTTAATTCTTTCAACAACTAACTTCTTGAGCTTGTCGGATAAGTTTTCCTCTTTCTTCTCTTCTTGCTCCTGAGTCGGAACTACTTGATTTTCTTTTATGATGCCTTTTTTCTTGAGCTCTTCAACGATTTCCTTTCCAAAGTTAACTGGTCTTCCCTGCGGGTCAATGAAAATGTGCTGAGTAAATCCAACCGCCAATACGACATCCTCTCTCAGAACTCTGTAGTCGAATCTGATACCCCTTGAGCCTATGCTTGTTATTGCAGTTTCGACAGTTACAAGATCATCATAGACTACAGGTGCAATATATCTGCATGCAGCTTCAACAACAGGCATGAGAATCTGTCTCTGCTGGAATATTTGCTTATACTCGAAGCCAAGAGCTCTAAAGAGCTCTGTTCTTCCTCTCTCAAACATTTCAAAGAACCTTGCATAGTACATAACGCCATATGCATCAACTTCAGCCATTGATACCCTGTAGGGCATACTTCCAACTATAACCTGATTCTCCTGCTGCTTCTTCTCTTCTGCCATTTTTCCTCCTCAAATTATGAGTAATATTCCTGAAGTGACTTTACTTTAAGCTGTCCTTTTCTCATGGATTCTATTGCCATTACAGCAGCCTGAGCTCCTCTTATTGTTGTGTAGTAAGGAATGTTGTAGTTAACAGCAAGTCTTCTTATACTAACGGCGTCCTTTGTTGATCTCGTTCCAGATGGAGTGTTGATTATGAGAATGATTTCACCATTTTTGATCAGATCACCAATGTTTGGACGCCTTCCCTCCTGGATTTTGTAAACGAGCTCAACAGGAATTCCTTTCCCTTTAAGGAAGTTATAGGTTCCCTCAGTTGAAATAATCTTGAATCCTAAATCTGTAAGTTTTTTAGCTATACCGAAAACTTTGGCCTTGTCTCTATCCTTAACGCTGATGAAGACCTTTCCTCTTGAAGGATCTACAGGGAGTCGTGAACCAGCTGCTAATTGAGCCTTGTAGAAGGCAATTCCTAAGTTGCCGTCTATTCCCATTACCTCTCCAGTTGATTTCATCTCAGGTCCCAGAACTGGATCAACCTCCGGGAATCTGTTGAATGGAAAGACAGCTTCTTTCACAGAGTAGTATTCAGGTTCAACTTCTTCAACTCCTAACTCGTCAAGGGTTTTACCCATTGCAACCTTTGTGGCTATTTTTGCAAGTGGGATTCCTGTTGCCTTGCTGACGAAAGGAACTGTTCTTGAAGCTCTTGGGTTAACTTCAATTATGTAAATCTCGTTATCCTTAACAGCAAACTGGATGTTTATCAATCCTCTGACTTTTAGTTCAAGGGCAATTTCCCTTGTGATTTCCTTTATTTCTTCAACTATCTCTTTTGGAACTGAGAAAGTTGGCAGAACGCAAGCACTATCACCTGAGTGGATACCGGCTTCTTCTATGTGTTCCATTACTCCACCAATAACTACACGTTTGCCGTCGCAAACGGCATCAACGTCAAACTCGACTGCATCTTCAAGGAATTTGTCTATGAGGACAGGTCTATCTTCGGAAACCTCAACAGCTTCTGTCATGTAAGTCCTGAGTTCATCCATGTCATAGACAATCCTCATTGCCCTTCCGCCAAGAACGTAGGAAGGTCTCATCAGGACGGGGAAACCTATCTCTTCTGCAATTTTTTCAGCTTCTTCCAGTGATCTGGCAATTCCTGATGGAGGTTGTTTCAGCCCAAGCTTGTTGAGGAGTTCTCTAAACCTTTCTCTATCTTCTGCTATGTCGATACTCTCAGATGAAGTTCCAAGAATCTTTACTCCTTCTCTTTCAAGCGGAACAGAGAGCTTAAGTGGTGTCTGTCCACCAAACTGAACGATAACCCCTTCTGGCTTCTCTTTTTCTACGATGTTCAGAGCATCCTCGAGAGTAAGCGGTTCAAAGAAAAGCTTATCTGAAGTGTCGTAGTCCGTAGAAACAGTCTCAGGGTTGCAGTTTACCATGTGAGCTTCATAGCCAAGCTCTCTCAAAGCCCAGACAGCATGAACGCAGCAATAATCAAACTCTACACCCTGACCGATTCTGTTGGGTCCAGAACCGAAGACTGTTACTTTTTTATTTTCAGTTGGATTAGCCTCACATTCCCTTCCATCGTAAGTAGAGTAATAGTAAGGTGTGTATGCTTCAAACTCACCAGCACAGGTGTCAACAGTTTTGTACATGACAGGTGCAAGTTTTCTTCTCTTTTCTCTTACTTCTTTTTCAGAAACAGAGAGAAGTTCTGCAATGTATCTATCAGAGAATCCCCACTTTTTGGCAAACTTGAAAAGGATTGGGGGAACAGTGTCAATTGTGTACTTTTTGATTTCGCTTTCAAGTTCAATGAGCTGTTTTATGTTATGGAGAAACCACCTATCAATTTTTGAAAGTTCATAGAGTTTATCTATAGACCATCCTCTTCTTAAACCTTCCGCAATGTACCAGACTCTGTCAGCACTTGGAACGGCAATTCTGCTTTCAAGTTCCTGATCCGAGATTTCGCTAACTCCTTTCATGAGAAGACCATGTCTGCCAGTTTCCAGAGATCTTATGGCTTTGAGAAGAGCTTCTTTAAAGGTTCTACCAATTGCCATAACTTCACCGACAGATTTCATCCTTGTTGTAAGTGTTGGATCTGCCTCTGGAAACTTTTCAAAAGCCCATCTTGGAAATTTCACAACGCAGTAGTCGATAGCTGGCTCAAAGGAGGCTGGAGTCTTCTTTGTAATGTCGTTGGGAAGTTCATCAAGTGTATATCCAACTGCCAGCTTCGCTGCTATCTTTGCAATTGGAAATCCTGTGGCTTTTGAAGCAAGGGCTGAAGAACGGGAAACCCGAGGGTTCATTTCAATAACTATCACCCTGCCGTTTTCCGGGTTAACAGCAAACTGAACGTTTGAACCTCCAGTTTCAACACCAATCTCCCTGATTATTGCAATAGCAGCATCCCTCAGAATCTGATATTCCTTGTCTGTCAATGTCTGTGCAGGAGCAACAGTTATAGAATCTCCAGTGTGAACTCCCATTGGATCTACGTTTTCAATTGAACAGATGATAACAACGTTGTCGTTTAGGTCCCTCATAACTTCAAGTTCGTACTCTTTCCACCCGAGGACACTCTCTTCAATGAGAATCTCGTTAATTGGACTCGCTTCAAGACCTTTTCTGGCAATTTCTTTAAACTCCTCAACGTTGTAAGCTACTCCTCCGCCTTCCCCACCCAAGGTAAATGCAGGTCTGATAATTGCTGGAAGACCAACCTCTTTCACAACTTCCATAGCCTCATCTAAGGAACGTGCCAGACCACTTTTGGGAACTTCAAGACCTATTCTTAACATTGCTTCCTTGAAAAGTTCTCTATCCTCTGCCTTTTTTATTGCTTCAACTTTCGCACCTATCAGTTCAACGCCGTACTTTTCAAGAATTCCAGCCTCGTGAAGTTCTACAGCAAGGTTAAGAGCAGTTTGTCCACCAACTGTCGGAAGGAGAGCATCCGGTCTTTCTTTCTCAATGATTTTTTCAAGAACTTCAACAGTTAGAGGTTCTATATAAGTTCTATCTGCAATGTCTGGATCGGTCATTATCGTTGCTGGGTTGGAGTTTACAAGAATTACCTGATAGCCCTCTTCCTTTAGAGCTTTACAGGCTTGAGTTCCAGAATAGTCAAACTCAGCAGCCTGACCGATGACTATAGGTCCAGAACCGATTATCAGTATTCTCCTGAGATCCGTTCTCTTTGGCAAAGGAGCCTCCAGATCGTATGTTTTGGGAAATTTTATCTAAATTTTGCTCAAAGGTGTTAAAATTACTTACGGAGGAAGACTTGAAACTAACCATAACTGGAACACCTGGAACAGGAAAATCAACTGTCGCAAGGATTCTTTCTAAAAAGTTAGGATTGCCGATTTATAACATTTCCGAGGTTGTCAAGAAAGAGAAACTATACTCCGAGTTTGATGAGAGAAGAGATGCATTTATAGTTGACATTGAAAAACTGGAGAATTTCTTTGAGGATAAAAAGGATTTTATAGCTGAAGGGCTTGTTGCACACTACATTTCATCTGACATTTTAGTCATTCTCAGGGTTAATCCAGAAAAGATTTCTGAAAGACTGGCAGGAAGGGGATATTCTGAAGAGAAAATCAAGGAAAATGAAGAGGCAGAAAGGTTTGCTGTAATTGCTACAGAAGCAGTAGAAAATCCAAAAGCTAAAAGAATCTTACACATAGACACTACCAATAGAACTCCGGAAGAGATAGTGGAACTCATACTGAAAGGGCTGAGCGGAGAAGAGGTCTTTGAAGAAATTGACTGGCTGGAATGAGAGACTGATTGCAATAAAAATCCTCAATGCCTTTGAGAAGGATAAAAAACTCAAAGAACACATAGAAAGGTTTACCGTAAATCTTTCTCCTTTAGACAGGGCTTTCATAAGAGAAATTGTTTCAGGAACAGTAAGGTATTTAAGACTCCTCAATTTTTCTATTGAGAAAGCTACAGGAAAGAGGTTAAAACAACAGAAAAACGCCGTCAGAAATGGACTAAGACTCATTGCTTATCAGATTTTCTTTACAAATGTTCCCCCTTATGCCGCTGTGAACGAAACCGTTGAGGCGGTGAAAAGATTAGCAGGAAAGAAGGTAGCAGGATTTGTGAATGCTGTTTCAAAAAAACTAATAAACTTTGACTACCGAAGAGAAATTGAAAAGATTCCAGATTACTTTGAGAGGATTTCTATACTTTACTCTTTTGAAACCTGGATGGTAAAAAGATGGAATGAGTTTTACGGAAAAGAAGAAATAGAAGAGCTTTTGAAGGGGTTAAATAGAGTTGCGCCTCTTTTTGTCAGAGTTAACAGGATAAAAATTTCTCAGCAGGAACTTCTGAATCTTTTCCAGAAAGCTGGTATAGAAGCTGAAGCACATCCATTTATCCCAGATATGATCAGAATCAAAGGAAGAGTCTCTATAGAAACAGTTCCAGGGTTTTGGGAAGGCTACTTTTACATTCAGGATCCAGCTTCTTTTCTATCGGCTTATCTCCTCGACCCGAAACCAGGAGAACTTATTCTTGACGTTGGTGCAGCACCGGGAGGAAAGACAACAGCCATTTCTTCTTTGACACTGGATAGAGCAAAGGTAATTGCTGTTGATATTAGCAAAGAGAGGATGAAACTCTTAGAGGATAACGTTAGAAAACTTGGTATATTGAACGTTGAACCAATAGTAACAGACATTCAGAAGGACAAAAAATTCATTGAAAAATATGAAGGTAGTTTCGATAGAATTCTCATAGATGCTCCATGCAGCGCAACAGGTGTAATAAGAAGACATCCAGAGGGAAAGTGGAATAAGTCTTCGAAATTAATAAAGCACAATCAGATAATTCAGAGAAATCTTTTAAGTAGTTGTTACAGGCTTTTAAAACCAGGGGGGATTCTTCTTTACAGCGTTTGTTCATTGGAAAGAGAAGAAGGAGAAGAGAATATATATTTTTCTCAATATATAGTAGAATACAGGAGAACAATATTATATAATCTACTACCTAATCTTAAACCTTTTGAGGAGAGGGGAATTTTGAGAGTATTCCCCCATAGAAACAATATGGATGGTTTCTTTTATGCTATCTTAAGGAAGTCGAACTGAAAAGGAAAGGAAATGAAGGCAGAAGCAGGAGTAATTCTTCTGTCCTTAATAGTGGGGTTTGGCTATGGCTCAGCAGGTACTTTTGCTGCATTTTATTTCTATAAAGGTAGAATAAAAAAGTACAGAGATGAGAAAAAGAAATTAAAAAATGATCTAACGAAGCTGTATAAAGCATATAGATCTTTAGAAAATACGATTTCTATTCTGCACAGGAAAAAGGAAAGTTTGGAAAAAGAACTACACGAATTAGAAAACAGAATTAAAAAGGAAAGAATTAGAAATTCCTCCATTAAAGAAATAGTAAAGGAGGTAGAAGCGGAAGACATAATAAAAAAATTGGAAGAGGCTATAGTATTCCTTCAAGAGGACAGAAAAGCTTTGCTAAGAGAGTTAGAAAATCTTAGAACGATGATTAAAACATCTCCTTCTTCTCCTCCTTCTATAAAACCATTGGGGGAAAAACAAGGAAAAGAAATCATCTTTTCTACAAAGACAAATCAAAGAGAAATAGGCACAGGAACATTTTAAACTTTAAGTAGAAATCTCTATTCCGTATTTTTTCTGAATTTTTTTAATTATTTTTTTCAGGAGTTTGTCCTCAGGTTGGAATTGATGACCTGTATAGGGAATCAGAAGTTCCTTCAAATAGTTTACATCGTAAACTTCAAGATAGAAACTTAGCTTCCAGTTGTTTATGAAAGGAACTCTCTCAAAAGGATATTTTGCTTCGATGTACTCTCTTAGGTACTCATTCCAGAGGAAACTCTGAAAAGCAAAGTTGAACATAAGCCTCACATTCTTTGGAAGAATTCTAAAGGCTTTTTCGGCTGTAAGTCCCCTCATCAAACCTTTGATTAAATCCTTTTCGTATTCCTCAAGGGCTGGAGAGAGAGTTTTGTAGAGTTTTCGCCAGTCTCCCCAGTAGTCAACGGTGCTTTTGCCGAAGAAATAGCTCCTCAGAGCTCCATCAAAATCTCCTTTCAAAAGATACCTTAAAACAAAATCGTCACGGCTTTTTACACTTCCAAACCGTTGCTCTCCAAAGTAGTTTGGAAAACCGTACTTTCTGACTATCTCAAGATTCCTGTAAAACCTTTCTCTCAGGTTTTTTTCGAAGTTCCTGACAGTAAGGGTAAATCTGTTTCCTTTCAAATCTCCAAGAGTCAGCGGTCTATTGACTTTTCCTGAAGGCTCAAGACAGAATCCCATCTCCTTTTCAAAGTTAACAGATTCTGTCTCTATCCAGCGGTTATTGACCAGTTTGAAGCACTTTTTCTCTATCCCATAATCAACAGGAATAGTTAAGTACTGTTCTGTTATTGCATATCTGTCTTTAAGACCAGCAAAGCCGACTTTTTTAAGGGGAATTTTCAAAAGTCGAGAGATAACTCTTAGAGCCTCAAGAGTGGAAACGTTGGATTTTTTCAGTTTTACCAGCCAGTACTTACCGTCCTTTTCTGGTTTTAAGACAGGAATTTCCTCAACTATAAAATCTTCAGGTTTTCTCTTTATCTTGTTGTATAGCTTCACTTCTCCTCCGTCAGAGACAGGATCTGTTTGGCTGCTGAGAGAAAATCTTGAAAGGTTTCTGAACCTACCAGTATTCCCCCTTTACAGCCTGCATTGAAAGCCAGCATAACGTCTATTTCCTTGTCCCCTATGACAAAACTCTTTGATAAATCAATGTTCCACTTTTTAGCTGCCTCTTCAACCATTCCTGTTTTTGGTTTTCTACAGTTGCAGTTTTCATCAGGTCTGTGGGGACAGAAGAAGAAGTCGTCTATTTGAACACCGTGAGGTTTGAGGAGTTCCTGAAGTCTTTCATTTACAGCATGGAAATCCTTTTCCTCAAAGTAGCCCCTGCCAATTCCAGATTGGTTGCTAACAACAATAAGAAGATAGCCAGCTTTTTTCAAAAGTTTTAATCCTTCTGGAACCGTAGGGAGAAGCTCAACTTTTTCCGGTTCATGGATGTACCCATCATCTTTTATGAGAGTATTGTCTCTGTCAAGAAACACGGCTTTTTTCATAGAACTTACCCCAGCAATTGCTATCCAAGAACTTTTAAGAACTTCATGACTATCGTCTTTTCTCCGTAGTTCGCAAAGAATGCCGTTACCTTTGCGTTTTCTCCAGCTCCTTCTATTCGTCTTACAACTCCCTTTCCAAACTTCTTGTGAAAGACAAGACTTGGTCTTTTCTCCTTTTGAACACTCTTTACTGAGATTTCCTTAGTAACTGCAGGTTGCGATTCCCTTTTCTTTACCTCTTTAATTAAATAAGGAGGAATCTCTTCAAGAAATCTTGATTTCCTTGTATCCCTGTAACTTCCAAAGGTTCTCCTTCTTTTGGCGTAAGAAAGAGCAAGTAGTCTTTTAGCTCTCGTTATTGCAACGTAGAAGAGCCTTCTCTCTTCCTCTATTCCTTCCTTTGTATCAAGGCTCTTTATATGAGGGAAAAGTCCCTCCTCAAGCCCTGTAATGAAGACAACAGGAAACTCCAGTCCCTTTGATGCATGGACTGTCATGAGAGTAACCTTTTCTTCTTCCTCTATCTCGTCCTGATCTGAAGAAAGAGTGATAGTGCTCAAAAACTCCAAGTAGAGCTCCTCTCCTTCTAACTTCTCTCTCTCTGAAAACTCCTGAACTGTGTTACCAAGCTCTTTTGTGTTCTCCAGCCTTGATTCCCAATCCTCTGGATTTTCCTTCCTCAGGTATTCCTCGTATCCTGTTGAAACAACAATAAACCTTATCAGATCGTAAGGTTTGAGCTGATGGAGTTTTTCCCTGATTTCTTCAATTGTCCCTACTAAGTCTTCAACAGCTCTTTTCTGCTTCTCCATCTTCAGCTCTGAAGAGAGAATCTTCAGAGCTCCAATGTTGGAACTCTCCTTTTCAAGAATCTCCTTCAACTTTTTTTCTACAGCAGAACCAAGACCTCTCTTTGGAACGTTCAGAATTCTCAAAAGGGAAATGGTATCTTTTTCAAAAAGAGCTACTCTCAGGTAAGCTATAATGTCTTTAATTTCCTTCCTTTCGTAAAACTTCAATCCTCCAACGATCTGATAGGATATACCCTCTTTCCGTAAAGCATCCTCAATAACCCTCGATTGAGAGTTTGTTCTGTAAAAAACGGCAATTTCAGACGGTTTAACTCCTTTCTTTAAAAACTGTTTAACCGTCTTTGAAACAAAGTTTGCTTCTTCAATGTCGCTTTCAGCAGCATAAAGTCTTATTGGCTCCCCTGCAGGATTATCTGTATAGAGTTTTTTCCCTTTCCTGAGTTTATTGTTTTCAATAACTGCATTTGCAGCGTCAAGAATCACCTTCGTACAGCGGTAGTTCTTCTCAAGTTTTATTATCTTTGCATCTGGAAAATCCTTTTCAAAGGAAAGAATGTTATCTATATTCGCCCCTCGCCACGTGTAGATACACTGATCCTCATCTCCCACAACACAGATGTTCCCTTTCTCCTTTGTCAGAGCTCTTGCAATCTCATACTGAACCCTGTTTGTATCCTGGTACTCATCTATGAGAACGTACTGGAAGAAGTCGGAATACCTCTTCTGGAGCTCTGGATCCCTCAAAAGTTCCCTTCCGTAGATCAGCAGATCATCGAAATCAAAAGCATTGTTTTCCTTTAACCGTTTGTTATAAGCCTCAAATATCTCTCTTATCCTGTCGTAGTAAATGGTCATACTGTCTGCAGAGTAAAGACCGTTCTTTATGTTGCTTATAACCGATGCTATGGCTGATGGATTGTAGAGCTCGGAATCAAGATCCATATCCCTTATTATCTCTCTCAGTAACCTCTTTTTATCATCCGAATCCAGAATGAGAAAGTTAGGCTGATAGCCAACCCTTACGCTGTGAGCCCTTAAAAGCCTCACACAGAAAGAGTGAAAAGTGGACACAATGACCGGTGCCGAACTCCCAACTAATCCTTCAACTCTCTCCTTCATCTCTCTGGCAGCTTTATTTGTAAATGTAACTGCCAGAATTCTCTCAGGTTTATACTTCAACTCCTCAATCATGTAAGCAATCTTATAGGTAATAACTCTCGTCTTTCCAGAACCTGCCCCCGCTAAAATAAGGAGAGGCGAATCAAAATAGAGTACAGCTTCCGCCTGCTCTCTGTTGAGACCTTTAAGAAACTCCTTCAACTCATTTCTCCTTTGTAAGATTCTAATTTGTGGATTATAATAATTACTAAGGGAGGGATTATGAAGGCACAGATTCTTAGTTCTAAAAATCCTATCTTACGACTTGCCCTTGAAGAGATAGCAAGTGAGCTAATATATCCCTTTGATTTTGTCATACTTGCCGTATCTCCACGGTATCCTTATTACGATGTTCCTATTTTCATTTCAGAAATTCTTCAAGTAAAGGGAGAGTCGTTTCTCGCCTTTCACGCCATTGATGCTTTTGAAAATACAAACCTTATAGAGAGTGGTATAGTTGCTTGCTTCATAACGTTCGAGAGAAAGGGAAGAATAAAGAAGTTTACAGCGTCAAATTTAAAGCCATGTAAATTTAAAACTTTAGTAAATGAAACGGCAAACTACATATCAGACAATAGTTCTCTATTTCACATAATAATCGCTGACTATTCTAACGGATATTTTCCACTTTTTCTGAAACTCCTCAGTTCCGAACTTGAAAGAAGGAAAATTCCTCCAGACAGGATTTGTGGTGCGATAGCTTCAACTTCTGTAAAAAGCGGAATAAGGAAGCCAGGATATCTGTTTACTGACAATAAGGTTATAGAAGATGGCTTTGTTATTCTCAGCTTTGAGAACATTGAAGGCAAAATTGGTTTATCCACAGGTATATTTAAAAGAGGACCTGTTTATGCGATTACTTCCGGAGAGGACTTCAAGATTTATGAACTTGATGGAAACCTGCAAGTTGTCTCCCCAAGAGTATCTTGAAGGGAATTGGAGAAGATCAAAAGGAATACCTCTGGTACACTCCTTTTGCAATTATCAATGATAAAGGGGATCCCGTTGCTTTAAGAACTTTCAAGGATTTTAACGATGAGTACATAGAAGTTTGGGCTCCAATTAGCAAAGGGCAAAAAGTTAAACTTTCGCTTGTCATACCGGAAGAAATTCTGAAAGACACGGAAAAAGTTGCGAAAAAACTGAAATCAGAAATTGGAATTGCCGACCTCTGTTTTGACTTTTCCTGTACAGCAAGGCAATACACACTTGAAGACCGAGCAAAAGAAGAGTTGGAAATTTACGGAAGCATAATAGATGCCCCTCTCTTTGGTTTCTTTACTCATGGTGAGATAGCTCCCAACATAGAAGGAAGAAGACTTGAACTCCACAACCAGACTTCAGTTGGAATAGTTTTGAGGGAGATATGATGAAAAGCGAAATCAAACTAAAACTCATTTTCAACTTTTTAGAAGAACTTACCAGAAAGTACAACGAAACATTTGAACTTAAAGAAAAATTGATGAAAGAGCTTAAAGAAAAAGCTATGTATGACCCTCTTACAGGAATCTACAATCGCTATGTTTTGATAGAGTTCTTGGAAAAAGAGCTGGAAAGATTAAAAAGAGCACAAAATTGGAAAGTTTACGTTATATTTTTAGATTTAGACAATTTTAAAGTCATAAATGACATATTCGGTCACAAAAAGGGAGATGAAACACTAAAAAAGGTAGCTGAAATTCTAAAAAACAATTTCAGAAAGTACGATATCGTCTCAAGATTTGGAGGAGACGAATTTGTTGCTGTTCTAATAGGCAACAACAATGAAGATATAGACCCAATTTTAAACAGAATTAGAAGCAAAATAGAATCTTCTTTTTCAGATTTCGGTATTTCCATAAGTTATGGCATTGCTATTGCTCCTGATGAGGGAATTGATGCCTATGAACTGATCCAAATTGCTGACGATAAGATGTATGAGATGAAAAGGAAAAAGAAGGAAGATGAAACATTTCCCTCCTTCTTTCCTAACAAATGTGGTGAGAAAAATGCGCAAAAGGAAACACAGAAGAACCACTTGAATGGAAAGTAAAAGGATATCCAGGAAAAATGAACAAGAAACAGTTGGAGAAATTTGAGGGGTTTCCCGAAGAGATTCCAACGATTGCAGGACTTTTTAAGAGTGCAATTATTTCGTCTCTGGAGCAGGTTGGTTGTCTGTCGTGTACCAGTTCTCTTTTACGTGGATAACTTTTCCATCCTTTGTTCTAACGTCATATTCAGTTTCAGCTTGAACGGTGTGGGTATTCTGTTGGTCATTGCCGAGGACGTAGCCGAGAATTCCTCCTGCTATTGCTCCATAAAGAGCCGCATCTTTAGCATCTGCTTTGTAGTGTTCGTGGGTTGCAGCACCTACTGCAGCTCCTCCAAGAGCTCCAAGCATTGCTGCATCGGTTTTTGAAAGCTGTGTTGTTGTGCAGCCAGAAAGAATAAATCCTGCAATACTAAGTCCGAGGATTAACCTTTTCATCATACTTCCTCATAGCAGATTTATAGGCATCAAGGATTTTTCTCCTTATGTGTAAGTATAGATCCTTATTAAGAGGATTAACAATGGGGACAAACTCACCTGTTCTTGTCTTCTTTAATGGCATCTGAATAAAGTAGCCATTATTTGAATAGACTATCTTTATGTCTTTTATTTCCAGTATGTCATTAAGCTTTATGGAAGCAACTGCTTTTACGTTTCCTCCAATCCCGGTTGTATCAAAGGGATAAATTTTGACTTCTGTAACCTCAATGTTCATTACAGGAAGTCTTTCTAATTCCTTCCTATTCACTTTATGGAAACCCCTTCTTCTATTGATCTGTAGATTTTATTTCCCTGTTCTCTCCACCTTGAGAATCTTCTCTCTGAAATTACCTGAACGGGAAGGTAAACGCCCCTTCTTTCATAGACGCTGAGAGCAACTTCCATTACGGGTTTAAGGCTTTCGAACTCATCTGTAACCAGTACGAAAACTTCCAGTCCTTCTAAACCTGTTACAACCTTTATATCGTTAAAGGCAACCCTTGCTGCTACTTTTCTTGAAAACTCTAAAAGGGCTTCTTTTTTCTTCTCTTCGATTTTTAGCTGATTCCACCATGAGGGTTTTTCTATTTCTCTATTCTGGTTGTCCAGATAGACAGTTATTCCTTCTGTTCCATCGGGAATTTCCACGTCTTCTAAAGGAACAAAGACGCCGTCCTTAAAGATAACTTTAACGGTTTTCATAGTACCGAACCCGGACAATATTTGATAAGTAGGAATTTAATCTGAGGGGGAATAAATGGCTACTTTCAGAGACAGACTTCACGGGGGGATAGAACTTGCCAGAAATGTATCTTTGCCTTCTAACAGTGTGGTCTTTGCAATACCGCGGGGAGGTGTTCCTGTTGGATATGCTCTTTCAAAGACTCTACGGATTCCTTTTGACATAATTGTTGTCAGGAAGCTGCCGATTCCCTGGAATCCTGAAGCCGGTTTTGGGGCGATAACCCTTGACAGGAGGATTGTTATCAATCCGGAGTTTGAAGGGTATCTTGACAGAGAAACAATTGAACAGATTGCTTCTGAAGTTCACCGGGAAGTGATAAGAAGAAATCAGGCTTATAGAGGAGGAAAAGGTTACAGGAATTTAACAGGGAAAGTTGCTGTTGTTGTGGATGATGGTTTCGCTTCTGGCTATACAGCCATAGCTGCATATAACTTTTTGAAACAATTAAAGCCTGATGCAGTTTTAGCTATTGCTCCTGTTTGCCCAAAACACACAAAGGAGTTCCTCTTAAACCACTTTGACGACGTCTATTGTCTTGTGGAGAGTACAGAACTCCCCTTTGCGGTTGCCAGCTTTTATGAGGACTTCCATGATCTGACAGATGAAGAGGTTATAGAGTACGTCGAGGATCTGAGGAGAGAAAATCTGCTCTGGATGGAGGAGGAATGAAAACAACAGAACTATTAAGAATAGCAAAAGAAGCAATAAATAAATCCTACTGTCCCTATTCAAATTTTCATGTTTCAGCCGTTTTGATTGGTGAAAATGGAATCTATACAGGAGTAAACGTTGAAAACGCTTCTTATGGATTGACAATTTGTGCTGAAAGAGTTGCTATATTCAAGGCTGTTTCCGAAGGGGAAAGGAATTTTTCAAAGATGCTGGTTTATTCTCCAGATGGAATGCCCTACCCCTGTGGTGCCTGCAGACAGGTTATGGCTGAGTTCTGCTCGGAAGATTTTGAGGTTATAGTAACTAATGACCAGGAATTTGAACAGTTTACTCTTGGCGAGCTCATGCCTTTTAACTTTAAGTTATAATAACTCACCCATATAAATAAAGAGTCAGGAGAGATAAATGGTAGTTTTACTCGTTGAGGATGATGAGGATCTTGGAGAACTTGTAAAGTATAATCTTGAAAAGAACCAGTTTAAGGTTGACTGGGTTCTTGATGGAAGAGAAGCGCTGGAAAGGATAAAGACCAACAGATACAATCTCATTATCCTTGACCTTATGCTTCCCGGAATTAGTGGACTTGATATCTGCAGGGAGATAAGAGAAAACCCCACCAATAAAGATGTTCCTGTAATTGTTTTAACAGCACTCTCAGATGAGGATACAAAAGTAAAAGGTTTTTCAGTAGGAGCAGATGATTATGTAACAAAACCTTTTAGCATGAAGGAGCTTCTTGCCAGGATAGAGGCAGTTTTGAGAAGGGCAGGTTATGTTCGCAGGGATATTGTGGAATTTGAAGGGATAGTGTATGACAAAAAATCAAAGAGTGTTACTGTTGATGGCAACCCAATCTATTTGACAAAAACGGAGCTCCAGCTCCTTGAATTTTTTCTTGAGCATCCGGAGCAGCTCTTTTCCAGGGAAGAGCTCCTTGAGAAAATCTGGGGACACGACCACAACGAAACAACGAGGACAGTTGATGTCTATATAAGCAGATTGAGGAAGAAACTGGGAGATAAAGGAAAGTATTTGAAAACTTTACCAAGATTGGGGTATAAGCTGACGAGGGAGTGAAATTTATGTCCATAAACGACATTTCTGAGGAGGAGCAGAGTGAGACCTGTAAGGGCAATTATTTCTGTTTCCGATAAGACAGGAGTTGTGAAATTCGCAAAGGAGCTTTCAATTCTTGGTGTTGAGATTATCTCAACCGGTGGAACTGCAAAGCTCTTAAAAGAGGCAGGAGTTCCCGTCAAAGAGATCTCAGACCTGACAGGATTTCCAGAGATAATGGAAGGAAGGGTCAAGACACTCCATCCAAAGGTTCACGGTGGAATCCTTGCAAAGAGGGACAATGAAGAGCATATAAAGGCAATGGAAGAGCTGGGAATTGAGAGAATCGATATGGTGGTTGTAAACTTGTATCCCTTTAAAGAAACAGTCGCAAAAGGTGCAGGATTAGAGGAAATAATTGAAAACATAGATATTGGCGGTCCAACAATGGTGAGGGCTGCTGCTAAAAACTACAAGTATGTTGCAATTGTTACAGACCCAAAAGACTATCCCGAGATAATAAAGGAGCTCCAGGAGACTGGAGAGATTTCTCTAAAAACCCGTTTCAACCTTGCAAGGAAGGCTTTTAACCTGACTGCTCATTACGATGCACTGATTTCGGACTTCCTCTACTCAATTGATGAAAACGGAAACGAAATCCACTGCAGAGAGCTGAGAAACCCTCTAACAATTACCTTTGAAAAGGTTCAGGATCTGAGATACGGTGAAAATCCTCACCAGAGAGGAGCTTTTTACAGAGAGGTTTTTGTTAAAGAACCTTGTGTAACAAAGGCTGAGAAGCTCCATGGAGAGAAGGAACTTTCCTTTAACAACATTTACGACCTTGATGGTGCTTTGAACCTTGTCCTTGAGTTTGATCCCGAGGAGGATGGTATAGCCTGTGCAATCATCAAACACGCAAACCCGTGCGGAATGGCACTTGGGAAAAGCGTAGAAGAAGCTTACGAAAAAGCTTTAAAAGTTGACCCACTCTCTGCCTTTGGTGGAATCATAGCTTTCAACACAAAGGTAAGCATAGAAGCTGCAAAGCTTATAACTGAAAGGTTCTATGAGTGCATAATAGCTCCAGACTACGACGAAGGAGCTCTTGAAATTCTGAAGACAAAGAAAAACTTAAGAGTTCTGACAACAAAAGGACTTGAAGGTCTGGAAAGAAAGGGAATCGACTCTCCGTTTGAGTACAGAAGAGTTGTTGGTGGACTCTTAGTTCAAGACAGGGACTTGATAACCGTTGATCCTGAAAAACTGAAAGTTGTCACAGATAGAGAGCCAACAGAGAAAGAATGGAAAGATCTTCTCTTCGCCTTTAAGGTTGTAAAGTGGGTTAAGTCAAACTCTGTAGTTTATGCGAAAGATGGTGTTGCAGTTGGAATCGGCGTTGGTCAAACGTCAAGGGTAGATTCTGCCCGCTGTGCGGCAGAGAAGGCAAAACTAATGGGACTTGACATTAGTGGTTCTGTCCTTGCTTCTGAAGCTTTCTTCCCATTTAGAGACAGCATCGATGAAGCTGCAAAGGCTGGAGTGACTGCAATAATTCAACCTGGTGGTTCAATAAGGGATAACGAGGTAATTGAAGCCGCAAACGAACACGGAATGGCAATGGTATTTACAGGAATAAGACATTTTAGACACTAAAATGAAGGGGGCTTTTGCCCCCTTTTAACTATTCAACCATTTAACTATTTAACTACTTCAATACAACTTCTTTCCAGTAATTTCTAATTTCTGTTTTCACGTTTTCTGGAAGTGGAACGTATCCAAGCTTAACAGCTGTTTTATCTCCATTTGTAAATGTCCAATCAAAGAAATCAATTACAAGTTTGTTTTTCTCTTTCTTCTCTTTTGGAAGGAGAATCACACTTGTAGCTGTGAGTGGCCAGCTCTCTTTTCCGGGTTGAAGCAAGAGGTTACCTTCGAGGTAGAAGTGGCTTTTCATATTCCAGTTAGCATGTGAAGCAGCAGCTTTGAATGCTTCTTCTGTTGGCTTAACAAAGTTTCCTTCTTTTGTCTGAAGCTGAGCAGCAGATAGTTTGTTTTGAAGCTTGTAGGCATACTCAACATAACCAATAGCACCCGGGGTTTGTTTAACGTAGTTTGTTACACCAGCATTGCCTTTAGCCCCAATTCCTGTAGGCCAGTTTACCACCTTTCCATACCCAACCTTGTCTTTCCACTCTGGACAGATGTTGCTCAGCCAGTAGGAAAAGTTCCAGGTTGTTCCTGAACCTTCAGACCTGTGAACCACAGTAACCCTTTGGTGAGGCAATTTAACGTTCGGGGTGTCCTTCTTAATCTCTTCATTGTCCCAGTACTTGATTTTACCCATGAAGAGATCGCAAACTGCTCTGTTTGAGAGTTTGAGCTCTGTATCTCCAACACCGGGCAGGTTGTAAACAACTACGATAGAACCGATAAT
>CAJXJV010000006.1 GCA_913055135.1 uncultured Desulfurobacterium sp.
AACCTGCTAAAAAAAAGATAAAAGAACTTTTTGAACAAAGTTAAGTTATTATTACCCTCGCAACTTTAAAAGGAGGATTTTAATGTCCACACTTGCAATCGTTGGAACCCAGTGGGGTGACGAAGGAAAGGGAAAGATTGTTGACATCCTCTCTGAAAAGGCTGACTACATTGTCAGATTTCAGGGAGGAAACAACGCTGGGCACACTGTAGTAATCGATGGAACCAAGTACATACTCCACCTTCTTCCTTCCGGAATACTCCACAATGACAAGAAGTGTGTACTTGGAAATGGAATGGTTATAGACCTTGAAGGACTTCTCAACGAAATAGAGTTCATCAAAAGAGTTGGAATACCTGTTGAAGGTAGAATCTTTGTAAGCGAAAGAGCCCACCTTATCCTTCCATACCACAAGGAGCTGGATGCGGCTTCCGAGAAAATAAAGGGGAACGGCTCCATTGGAACAACACTTAAAGGTATTGGTCCCGCTTACAGGGATAAAGCTGGAAGGGTTGGAATAAGAATTGCTGACCTGAGAGATGAAGAAACATTTAAAGAAAAGTTGAAGTGGAACATAATGGAGAAAGAGCTAACTCTCAAGAACGTCTATAACTATGACGTAAACTTCAACTTTGATGAAATCTATTCCCACATTATGAGAATCTACGAAAAGGTAAGCCACTTTATCTCTGACACCGTTTCCCTTCTCAATAAAGCGATAGACTCCGGAGAAAACATTCTATTTGAAGGAGCTCAGGCAACACTTCTTGATATAGATATTGGAACCTACCCTTACGTTACTTCTTCCAACTCCTCAGCCCTTGGCATTTCAGCAGGAACAGGCATCAGCCCTAAAAAGGTCGAAAAAATCTACGGTATTGCAAAAGCCTATACAACAAGGGTAGGTGGAGGACCATTCCCTACAGAGCTCAAATGTAACGTAGGAGAACTCCTGAGAGCCAGGGGACACGAGTACGGTTCTACAACAGGAAGACCGAGAAGGTGTGGCTGGCTTGACCTTTTCGCTTTAAGATTTTCAAAATTGGTAAACGACTTAGACGGTCTGATAATCACAAAGCTTGACGTTCTTGATGCCTTTGATGAAATAAATGTGTGTGTTGGATACGAATTAAACGGCGAAATGATTGATCACTTCCCATCAACAGCAAAAGAGCTATCAGCAGTAAAACCAATATACGAAACCCTTCCCGGATGGAAAAAGGAAACAACCCACATAAAAAGATTTGAAGATCTACCAGAAGAAGCTCAGAACTTCCTGAAATTCATTGAGGACTACCTCGAAACACCAATTCCAATGGTCTCCACAGGTCCCCAAAGAGACGAAATCATAAACTGCTGCGAAATCTGGTAATATCCTTTAGGTTTAGAGGATTCTTCTTTATACATAGGGGGAGAAAGCTCCCCCTTGCAGGTTTACTTCTTCTTTTTCTTAACCTTTACAACCTTTTCTGTAGCGTCTTTAAGATCCTTACCAGGCTTGAAGGCAGGTGAGAGCTTGGCAGGAACCTCTACTTTCTCTCCTGTCCTTGGGTTTCTTGCAACCCTTGGAGCCCTCTCCTTCATCAGGAATGTACCGAAGCCTCTGATCTCTACTTTTTCTTCTTTTGCAAGAGCTTCTGTAACAACGTCAATAAATGCGTTAAGAGCTGCTTCGGCATCTTTCTTCCTGATGCCTGCCTTCTCAGCGATTGCTGTTACGAGATCACTCTTTGTCATGCCGCTCCCTCCTAATGGGTTTTAAGATAAAGTGTAGCAACGCTTAACAAGAAAATACTATTTTAGCCATTAGTTGTCAAGGTACTTCCGCAACTTCTACTCTTAATTTCTCTTGCAAAGTTGCCAAACTTGTCCCTTCAATTCTTACAAGTTTTATACGAGAAGTTTCTCCTCTTACAATTTCTATATTGCTTTTGGGAACTTTCAAAGCTTTAGAAAGTAACTCTACTACTTTCTGGTTTGCTTTTCCCCCTTCAGGTGGTACTGTCACCTTTATCTTCAGTCTCCCCTCTTCCACTTTCTCTATCCGGTTGCGAGAAGCCCTGGGTTGCACCTTCACTTCCAGTTCCAGTGCTTTTCCCTTTTTCCTTACCTGAAGCATTTGGCTTGATCTCCTCAATTATCCTTGTCATATCAAAAATCGCCAATCTAAGTCTATCAAACATTTTCTTCTGAGCCAGTTTAAGCTTTTCTATCTCTATTTCTATTTCTTTTTTCTGTTTCTCAAGCTCCTCTTTTTCCTCCATTTTCTTTTGAAGAATTTCCTCTATTCTCTTACGGGCTTTCTCTACCAGTTCTTCTGTTTTATATTCTGGAGTTTCCCTTCTAAGATCCTCAACTTCTTTCAAAAGATCCTGATATGCATTGGCAACTTCTATTAAAAAAGCTTCAACTTCATCCGGATCGTATCCGAACAGTTTTTTACTAAACTCTTTTGACCTTATCTCCTGTGGTTTTAATCTTTTTTCTTTTTTCATTTTTACAGTCCTCTGACGATACTATCTATTATCTGCAAAATGATTATAGCAACAATCGGACTTATATCTATCCCTCCAATCGGAGGAATAAATGCTCTTATTGGCTTCAGAATTTTCTCCGTCAGATTTATTACCTTCCAGATGAGCCTGTTTCTCTTATGAAGAGGAACCCAGGTAAGAAGAGCTCCAATTATGATAAACCACGTAAGAAACTTAATTAAAATGTGAATTATTTCTTTTACCACTTCTTAATCTCCTCTATCAGCTTAACTAACTTATCGATTGCTTTTCCTCTGTGACTAATTTTATTCTTTTCTTCAAGAGGTATCTCTGCCATCGTCAGAGTATATCCTTCTGGAATAAAAAGTGGATCATAGCCAAAACCACCATCACCCCTTGGTTCAGTAATCACCTTTCCTCTTACCTCTCCTTCACTCCAGAGACCCTTCTTTTCCGGAAAGGCAAGAACTATAAATGAAACGTATCGTGCAGGAGATTCTGAAAGCCCTCTTTTCTTTAACTCCTCAATGAGCTTCCTGTTGTTCATTTCATCTGTAGCATTCTCCCCGGCAAATCGAGAAGACCTTACTCCAGGAAGCCCTCCTAAAGCCTCCACTTCAAGTCCTGAATCCTCAGAAATTACAGGTTCACCTATAGCTTTCGCATAATAAACAGCCTTCTGATACGCATTCTCTAAAAAAGTGTCTCCCGTTTCTGACGGCTCCTCAACTTTTTTCACTTCATCTATGGGAATGACCTCTATTCCAGACTTAGAAAGTTTCTCCTGAAATTCCCTTAACTTACCTCTGTTCTTCGATGCAAGGATAATCCTCATCACTTTACTCCTAAGACTTCTTTCTGTTTAGAAATAAGCTCCATTATCCCTTTCTCTCCAACGGTAAGAAGTCTATCAAGATCACTCCTTGAAAAAGGCTTGCCTTCAGCAGTTCCCTGGAGCTCTACAAACTCCTTAGCATCGTTCATCACAATATTCATATCAACTTCAGCCATAGAATCCTCTTCGTAGTTAAGGTCTAAGAGAAACTCTCCATCAACAATTCCCACACTCACAGCAGCAACAAAATTTTTGATAGCCTCAAGCTTCCCGACCTTCTCAAGAGCTCTGTAGAGAGCGACAAAAGCACCGGTTATTGAAGCAGTTCTTGTTCCACCATCTGCCTGGATGACATCACAATCTATCCAGACAGTTATCTCACCAAGAGCTCTTAGATCAACAGCACTTCTTACAGAACGACCTATAAGCCTCTGAATCTCCTGGGTTCTTCCCGTCAACCTCCCCTTTGTAGACTCCCTCACAGTTCTTGTAGCTGTAGCCCTTGGAAGCATTGAGTACTCAGCAGTTATCCATCCCTGTCCTGTTCCCTTCAAAAATGGAGGAACCTTTTCTTCAACAGATGCAGTACAGATAACCTTTGTATCACCGAACTCTATGAGACAGGAACCTTCCGCGTGCTTTATGTAATCAAGAGTAATCTTTACTGGTCTCAGCTCATCCGGTTTCCTTCCATCACTCCTTATCAATTGAAACCTCCTCAATACTGATCCTACTTCCCATGATCATCTTCGCTATTCTCTCAAACCTTTCAGTTTTATCGCTGACAAGGATTCTTACCTCTCCTCTTCCACTTTTCCTTCTTGAAGGTAAAATCCTTGCCACTTCATTTGCAACTGCCTCAGCCGAATCTATCAGAGCAACATCCCCACACACCTCTGCTAAAACCTTCTTTATAAGAGGATAGTGTGTACAACCAAGAACAAGTGTATCTATTCCCCTTTCAAGAAGAGGTAATAGATAGCGTCTTGCGACTTCCAGCGTAACAGGATCCTCAAGCCATCCCTCTTCAATAAGTGGAACAAACAGAGGACATGCCTTCTCAAAAACGTCTGAGAAGGGATTAATTGAAACAATCGCCTTTCTGTAAGCACCACTTCTTACTGTAGCTTCGGTTCCAATCACACCTATCTTTCCCGATTTTGTTGATGAAACAGCAAGTTTCGCTCCAGGATTGACCACCCCGATAATCGGCACGTTGGAAAATTCACTCTTCAGAATCTCCAGAGCGTAAGAGGAAGATGTATTACACGCAACGACAACCATTTTAACATCAAAACTTCTCAAAAGCTTTGTATTCTCAATGCTATACCTGATTATCGTCTTTGGAGACTTTGTCCCGTAGGGAACTCTTGCTGTATCCCCAAAGTAGATAAGATTTTCTGAAGGAAGTTTTTCTCTGAGGGCTTTTAGAACGGTAAGTCCTCCAACTCCTGAATCAAAAACACCAATAGGTCTATCTGGCATTGCATCTCCTAAAAGTTCAGCTTTAATTTTAAATGGTTGTCTTTAAAATTTTTGAACGGGAAGATATAAATGAGAAGCTGTAAGGAAATTATAGAAAAAGTAAAGGAATACAGAGACTCTTTTGAAGAAGAGCAAATCTGTAAAGCTTACGAATTTGCAAAGAAAAAACATGAAGGACAGTTCAGAAAATCTGGAGAACCCTACTTTACCCATCCAGCAGAGGTTGCCTACATATTAGCTGAACTCAGAATGGACGTTCCCACAATAATTGCTGGGCTCCTTCACGACGTGATTGAGGATACAGACACAACCGTTGAAGAAATTGAGAAGGAATTTGGAAAAGAGGTTGCTTTTATCGTTAAAGGAGTCACAAAGCTTGAGGGTTACCAATTTTCCAGTAAGGAAGAAAGGGATGCAGAAAGTTTTAGAAACCTTCTCATTTCCCTTGCAGAGGACATCAGAGTTCTGATAGTTAAACTTGCAGACAGACTCCACAACATGAGGACTATGGACAGCATGAAACCTGAAAGTCAGAAGAGAAACGCCAAGGAAACCCTTACCATTTACGCACCGTTGGCAAACAGACTCGGTATGTACAGGCTTAAAAACGAATTAGAAGACCTTTCACTCAAATACCTTGACCCGGAAACTTACAGGGAATTAGAGAGAAAAGTAAGAGAGAAGAAGAGGAAAATCCTTCCTTACCTTGAAGAGATAATTGAAACAGTCAGAGAAAAATTGAAAGAGAACGGTCTAAAAGGCGATATTCAGTGGAGACTCAAGCATATCTACGGCATTTACAGAAAAATGGTAACAAAGGGAATTCCCTTTGAAGAGGTCTATGATGTTGCTGGAATCAGGGTCATAACAGAAACAGTAGGTGACTGTTATCAGATACTTGGAATTATCCACAGTCTCTGGATTCCTGTTCCAGGAAGAATAAAGGACTACATAGCAACCCCAAAACCAAACATGTACCAGTCCCTCCACACAACTGTTGTAGGACCAAAGGGGCAGTTTATTGAATTTCAGATAAGAACCCATGAGATGCATCAGATTGCCGAAATGGGAATCGCCGCCCACTGGAAGTATAAAGAGGGCGGTGGAGTTCTTACAGAAGCTGAAAAGGAAAGGTTCATCTGGCTGAGGAATCTACTTGAGTGGGTAAAAGAGGAGAAAAACTATCAAGAGTTTATTGAAACGGTAAGAAACGACCTCTACGAAGAGGATATCTATGTTTTCACTCCAAAAGGCGATTTAAAGACCCTTCCTGTAGGTTCCACACCTGTAGATTTTGCCTACGCAATTCACACATCCATAGGACACAGATGTAAATCTACAAAGGTAAACGGCAAGCTGGTTCCCCTTAACTACACCCTTCAAAATGGGGATAAAGTAGAAATCATTACAGGCAATGAAGAGAGACCAAGTAGAGACTGGTTGACCTTTGTAAAAACTTCAAAGGCAAGGAATGCAATCAAAAACTTCCTGAGGAAAGAGGAAAACGAAAGGGCAAAGAAGTTAGGAGAAAGCCTTGTAGATAAAATGATTAGAAAGTTATCAGACAAAAGTCTTAACTCAATCAGAGAAGAAGAGGATATTGAAAACACCCTTAAATCTCTTGGATACTCCAACATAGACTCAGCTTTAGCAGACGTTGGCTACGGAAAACTTGACGCTGAAAAGCTTGCAAGGAAACTTTTAAAACTTCCAGTTGAAACTGAAAAGAAAAAGAGAAAGAGAAAAAGAGCCGGCGACGTCAGCGGCATAAAGGTAGATGGAATAGACAACATCATGGTGTCCCTTGGAACCTGTTGTCATCCCCTACCAGGGGATAAAGTCATCGGAATAGTCAACTCAGGTAAAGGAATAGTAATTCACACTGCAAACTGCATAGTTGCAAAGCAAATAGCAGAGAGTGCTCCAGGAAAATTAGTAAAAGTTGATTTTCTTCCCTCAGATAAGGTTTATAACGCAAAAATCAGAGTTTCCATCGAGGATAAACCTGGAATGCTGGCAAATATTTCTTCAGCAATTGCCAAACTGAAGATTAACATTGTTGCCGTTCAAACAAGAAGCCTCTCTGGAAAGGCAATACTGGATTTTGTCGTTCAGGTCAAAAGTAGAGACGAGCTCCAGAAAGTCATCCAGACAATAAAAAACGTCAGAGGAGTACTAACAGTAAAGAGAATCTACAGAGAAAAAGTTCAAAAAGTTACATAGATTGAAAAAGAATTACCAATAACTATCTTTAAGGTCAAGAAAGCTTGGCTGGAGGAAAAGTCATGGAAGAGGTTCTCAACCAGTTCGTTCCGATAGTAATAGAGCAAACAGGAAGAGGAGAAAGGGCTTACGATATCTACTCAAGACTCTTAAAAGACAGAATTATCATGCTGGGAACCCCTATTGACGACCACGTAGCAAACCTCATAGTTGCCCAGCTACTCTTCCTTGAAGCAGAAGATCCTGAAAAGGATATATACCTATACATAAACAGCCCCGGTGGTGTCGTAACTGCAGGACTTGCCATCTACGACACAATGCAGTACATAAAGCCTGACGTTGTAACCATCTGCATGGGACAGGCAGCAAGTATGGGAGCTGTTCTCCTTGCAGCTGGTGCAAAGGGAAAGAGATTTGCACTTCCCCACTCAAGGATAATGATCCACCAGCCCCTTGGAGGATTTCAGGGACAGGCAACAGACATCGAAATTCACGCAAAAGAGATCCTGAGACTCAAGAAAATACTAAACGAAATCCTTTCAAAACATACAGGACAATCCCTCAGGAAAATTGAAAAAGACACAGAAAGGGATTACTTCATGAGTGCTGAAGAAGCAATGAAATATGGACTAATTGACAAAGTCCTTACTAAGAGAGGAGAGTAAGTTGGTAAAGGGAAGATTCCCCTTAGATAGAGTAGAAGAAGCAATAGAGGATATCAGACAGGGAAAAATGGTGGTCGTCGTTGACGACCCCAACAGGGAAAACGAAGGCGATTTAGTTATTGCTGCAGAAATGGTAACACCGGAAGCAATAAACTTCATGGCAAAGTATGGAAGAGGCTTGATATGCCTCGCCCTGACCGAAGAAAGATTCGATGAATTAGAAATAGAGCCAATGACCCCCCGTCCATCTGATCCGAAGGAAACAGCCTTTGGGGTCTCAATAGATGCCCACCCAAAGTTTGGAACAACAACAGGAATTTCAGCCTACGACAGAGCCATTACGATAAAGAGAGCTATAGATCCTGAGGCAAAACCGGAAGACTTTGTCAAACCCGGTCACGTTTTTCCCCTGAGAGCAAGGAAGGGTGGAGTATTAAAAAGATCCGGACACACTGAAGCTGCTGTTGACCTTGCAAGACTTGCAGGGCTTTATCCAGCAGGCGTCATCTGCGAGATAATGGATGAAGACGGCACAATGATGCGCCTTCCAAAGCTTATAGACTATGCGAGAGAGCATGGACTGAAGATAATAAGCATCGCAGATCTCATTGAGTACAGGATGAAGAGCGAAAGCCTCATAAGGCGTGAGGCTGAGGCGGACTTACCCACCCCTTACGGCATGTGGAAGATCTATGCCTATACATCCCTTGTTGACAATAAAGAACACGTTGCCCTTGTGATGGGAGAAATAAAAGAAGATGAACCCGTTCTTGTAAGGGTTCACTCTGAATGCTTAACAGGAGACGTTTTCGGCTCCCTCAAGTGTGACTGCCGCTCTCAGCTCCACAGGGCGATGGAGATGATCTCAGAAGAAGGAAAAGGTATCATCGTTTACCTGAGGCAGGAGGGAAGAGGTATAGGACTTGTCAACAAAATAAAGGCTTATCACCTTCAGGATCACGGATTTGACACAGTCGAGGCAAACAAAAAACTTGGATTTCCACCAGATATGAGGAATTTTGGAATTGGAGCTCAAATTCTGAGAGACATAGGCGTTAAAAAGATGAGATTGATGACAAACAATCCCAAGAAGCTGATAGGACTTGAAGGTTACGGACTCGAAATCGTCGAGAGAGTTCCAATAGAGGTCGGTGTCTGCAAATACAACATTAACTACCTCAAAACAAAAAAGGAAAAACTGGGACATTTGCTAAACTTAGTAGAAAAAGGAGGGAAAGATGGAGGAGATGAAACCAGAAATCAATGAAGACATAAAAAGGGAAGTTGAGAACATTACATCTGCAATTTCAAATCTTGTTAACAATCTGGTTAAAAATTACGAGGAGAAAATTTCTGGTCTTGAAGCAAGATGTGAGGAGTTGGAACAGGAAAATATTGAACTTAAGTACAAACTGAGACAGCTCAGCAACGACCTTAAGAATCTAAGTGAAAAGATTGCTTCTGAATTTTTAAGAAGAGCTGAATCTGCTATTCAGGAGGTTGAAAAATACAACCAGCAATCGGAATAACCCTCGGAGATCCTGCCGGCATAGGGAGCGAAATCCTTCTGAAATCCATCTCTTTCCTTCGCTCCCTCAATATCCCATTTTTTATCTACGGTTCTAAAAACGTCCTGAACTTTTACTCGAATTTATTGGGAATTCCTGATGATATTGAAGAGATAAGTTCTCCCGATAGATCAAAATCTGGCATATACCTGATAAATGTCTTAAATCAAGTTTCTTTTGAAGTAGGTAAAATTTCTAAGGAAGCTGGAAGGGCTCAAATTGCCTTTTTAGAAAGAGCTGTAGAAGATGCAAAAAAAGGTTTAATAGATGCCATAGTAACCCTTCCAATAAATAAAGAGTCTGCAAGGCTTGGAGGATTCTCTTTCCCGGGACATACAGAGTATCTTGCTCATGCTTTTAAGGTCCCCGAATTTGCGATGATGCTGGCAAACGAAAAGTTAAAAGTGGTTCTCCTCACAACCCACGTAGCTTTGAAAGATGTACCCAGGCTCATCTCAAAGGAAAAAATCCTCTCAAAACTAAGGCTAATCCATAAATCTCTACGCTCACCAAAAATAGCCGTTGCAGCGCTAAACCCTCACGCTGGAGAGAATGGACTGTTCGGAGATGAAGAGATAAAAATAATCAATCCGGCGGTTGAAGAGGCAAAAAGAGAAGGAATAAAAGTAGAGGGAGCAATCTCTTCAGATACTGTCTTTGTGAGAGCTGTGAAGGGAGAGTTTGACGTTGTCCTCTGTATGTACCACGACCAGGGACTAATTCCAATTAAACTCTTAGGATTTGGAAACTCTGTAAATGTAACACTTGGACTTCCAGTAGTAAGAACTTCTGTTGACCATGGAACAGCTTACGACATAGCCGGAAAGGGTCTGGCAAATCCTGAAAGCTTTAAAACAGCCATTAGAGTGGCACTGGAGCTTTTAAACAGCAAAACTTAGTACTATTTCTCTCCTTTCATCCACTTAATCCAATCTTCTAATTGTTTTTCAAAACCTATGCCTTCGCTCTCGTAGTACTTTCTTTTTTCAGAAAGGTATTCCTGTTTAACCCAGTGGCGAGGATAGTCGTGGGGATACTTGTAACCTACTCCCCGACCTGTCTCCTTAGCTCCTTTATAGTGGCTATCTCTTAGATGCATCGGAACAGGAAGATCTACTCCCGATTCAACGTCACTCATTGCTTTTTTTATTGCCCTGTAAACAGCATTTGATTTGGGACTCATGGAGAGGTAAATAGTCGCCTGGGCAAGGGTTAAAGCTGCTTCCGGCATACCAATTTTTTGAACCACATCCATTGTAGCATGAGCTATAAGGAGTGCCTCTGGATTGGCATTCCCTATATCTTCCGAAGCAAGAATTACAAGCCTTCTGGCGATAAAGGCTGGATCCTCACCGCCAACGAGCATCTTTGCAAGGTAGTAAAGGGCTGCATCCGGATCACTTCCACGAATTGATTTTATGAACGCAGAAATAACATCGTAATGATCATCACCCTTTCCGTAGTGGATGGCTGCCTTCCCTGTTACCTCCTCCGCAAGTTGAATATCAGGCTCTTTGCCTCCAGAAAGGGTGTGGAGCTCCTCAATGTAAGTCAAAAACTTCCTTCCATCCCCGGCTGAAACTCTGATGAGATGGTTTAAAACATCCTCAGGTAACTTAAATCCTGGAAGCCCCCTCGGGTCAGTCGTTGCCATTTCATAGAGTTTTCTTAAATCATTATCAGAAAGGGGCTCAAACTCATAAAGCTTTACCCTTGAACGGAGAGCAGGAACAATGGAAAAAAAGGGATTTTCAGTAGAAGCACCTATCAAAACAACATTTCCTGCCTCAAGGTCTGGAAGAAGAGCATCCTGTTGAGCTTTGTTAAACCTGTGTATTTCATCAATAAAAAGGATTGTTCTTTTACCAAGGTTGAAGTTTTTTCTCCCTATCTCAAGAGCCTTTCTGATATCCTGAATGGTGGAAGTAACAGCGTTCAGTTCTATAAACTCAGACTTTGTTAACTTGGATATCAATCTCGCAAGTGTTGTTTTCCCTGTTCCCGGAGGACCCCAGAAAATGGAAGAGAATAGCTTATCCCTCTCTATTAGCCTTCTTAAAGGTTTCCCTTTCCCTGTTATATGTTCCTGACCTATAAACTGGTCGATAGTCTCAGGAATAAGCCTGTATGGTAAAGGTCTCTTCTTGTTAGAAAAGAGAGTCTCCATGATTCACACTTTTAAATGGAAGGTTCCAAATAATTTAACCACTGTCTTCTTTATACCCTCCGAGTCTATCCCAACGATATGTCTCAACAGATTCTGGTCTCCATGCTCTACAAACTGGTCTGGAAGACCAAGGTTAACAACTCTACCCTGGTACCAGGAAGAGAGAAACTCATCAACAGCAGAACCAAAGCCACCCTTTATAGCGTTCTCCTCAACTGTCAGAATCAAGTCGTGTTCCTTAGCCAACTCAGTAAGGAGCTCTTCATCAAGAGGTTTTATAAATCTTGCATTAACAACAGTTACTGAAATCCCCTCCCTTTCCAGATCTTCCGCTGCTTTAATAGCCTGATAAACAGTCCAGCCCGTTGCAAGAATGGCTAAATTCTTCCCTCTCTTTAAAATCTCCCAGGTACCGATTGGAATTTCACGGAGTGGCTCTCTTACAGGGACTCCGTAACCCCTACCTCTTGGATAACGAACAGCAAAGGGTTTATCCGATCTAATTGCCGTGTAGAGTAAATGCCTGAGTTCCTCCTCATCCTTTGGAGCTGCAACAACCATGTTTGGAACAATCCTCAGATAAGAAAGATCAAAAGCTCCATGGTGAGTCGCTCCATCCTCGCCAACAAGCCCTGCCCTGTCGATAGCAAAAACTACAGGGAGCTCTTGAAGAGCTACATCATGAATTATTTGATCAAAAGATCTCTGTAAGAATGTCGAGTATATTGCAACAACAGGTTTTAATCCTTCCTTTGCCATGCCAGCTGCAAATGTAACAGCATGTTGCTCTGCTATCCCAACGTCAAAATACCTTTCCGGAAACTCATCCCTAAACCTATCAAGTCCTGTCCCCGAAGGCATTGCAGCAGTAATAGCGACAACATTTCTATTCTCTTTTGCAATTTCCACAAGCGTTTTTGAGAAAATCTCTGTATAGGTTGGCGGTTGATTCTCCAATTTCGGTTTCTTAGGAGAAACGCCGTGAAATCTCTCTGGTTTCTCTTCAGCCGGCTCATATCCTTTTCCCTTTTTTGTTATAACGTGAACCAGAGTAGGACCTTTCATCTTTGAAACGTTGTTCAGAGTAACAATCAATGTATCAAGGTCATGACCATCTATTGGTCCAAAGTATCTGAATCCTAACTCCTCAAATAGCATCCCTGGGGGAAATAGCCCTTTAACTATTAAATCTTCAACCCTTTTGAGACCTTTATAAACTCTTTCTCCAAATAATTTTTTTGTTACTTCCTCAAGACGATGTTTTGCTTTTCTTAAGTTTTCGCCTGTTGTCACTTTTGTCAGATAATTTGAAATTGCTCCAATGTTCTTTGAAATAGACATCTCATTATCGTTGAGAATGACAATGAGATCCTCCCCAAGCTGACCGGCATTATTCAAACCCTCATAAGCCTCACCGGCAGTTAAAGCTCCATCTCCAATAACAGCTATAACATGCCCCTCTTCACCTTTCAGTTTCTTACCAATTCTTATACCAAGAGCAGCAGAGATAGATGTACTGCTGTGACCCGTTCCAAAAGCATCGTATAAACTTTCTTTAATCGACGGGAAACCAGCAATGCCTCCGTACTGTCTGAGGGTGTGAAACTTTTCTCTTCTTCCAGTCAGTATTTTGTAAGGATAGGATTGATGTCCAACGTCCCAGACAATTTCATCTTTTGGGGGTGAAAAGACTTTCAGAAGAGCAATTGTAAGTTCAACAACCCCAAGGGAAGAAGCAAGGTGTCCTCCTGTCTTTGTCACAACGTCTACTATGAATTTTCTTATTTCTTCAGCTAACTGTTTGAGTTCCTCCGTAGAGAGTTTCTTGATATCCTCTGGCGAACCTACCTTCTCTAAGAGCAAATTACCTCCTTAAAAGAGAAAAGTCTCCATTTTATGAATTTTAGTATAAGTCAACCATAATTCAATGAGAAAACTTTACTTGCCAAAAGATACCAAAATATTGTAGTATTTAGCATGTTATGAAAAACAGGATAAAGAAAGCTTTATCTATTCGTTTTTACATAAAGAAACTTATGGAATTAAAGGACAGACCTGAC
This sequence comes from uncultured Desulfurobacterium sp., assembly GCA_913055135.1. Classification (GTDB taxonomy): domain Bacteria; phylum Aquificota; class Aquificia; order Desulfurobacteriales; family Desulfurobacteriaceae; genus Desulfurobacterium. Next base: position 13,499 of record CAJXJV010000006.1, read on the forward strand.
GAGACAGCCAAAGGTCTTGCCCTTGGCGTCTTTATTGGTTTTCTACCTGTTAATGGATTTCAGGTTCTCATAGCTGTTACAATAGCAACTCTTACACGGGTAAGCAAAGTTGCTGCTGCAATAGGAACTCACGTTACAAATCCATGGACTACAATTCCCATTCTCATAATAGATTATTACGTTGGATGTTTTCTCATCGGAAAGAAACCGTGCTTTCCTCACGTTGATCTCAGCTCACTTCAGAGTATTATTTCCTGCGGAAAAGAAATTATCGTCCCAATGTTTGTAGGTGGAGTATTCTTAGGAGCAATTTTCTCTGTTCTTTCCTACTTTGGAATTAAGAAACTTCTGGAAAAAGAAGTAAATACAATTAAAAATTACGTCAAAAAGGTAGCTAAATAGATTCATTCAGTAGCTTGCCATTTTGCATATATGCCTGAAATCGCACCAGCGGCAGTTGGATTCGCAAGGAGAGGGAACAAGATCTTCAAAAACCTTTCCTACAAACTCCTCTTCGAGGGTTTCAATTACAGGTAAAAGTTTAGTTCTAAAAGCTTTTAAGTCATTCTCAGTAAAAATGAGCCGACCAACCGTCCCATATCTTACATTGTGAATCTCAAGGGCAAATCTCCTGAACTCCGGGAATCTTACACTTGCCAGGAGGGCATACCATCTGAGCTGAGTTTTAATCTTATTGTTGAATTCTCTGCTTCTGTTAGTCTTGTGGTCAACTATGTAGAGAGTGTCTCCCTTTGAAAAGACAAAGTCAAGCTTCCCCCTAAGAAAAGCTTTTTCAGAGCTGAAATTGGAAAGAACGTTAAAGTTCTTATCAACAGCAAGTTCCATCTCTGAAGCAATAACCTTACTCTCAGAAGCCCTTCTTAGCTGTCCGTTTACATATCTCAAAATGTTGGGAAAAAACTCAACAATCTTTTCGAGCTTAGCCAGAGGCTCCTCTTTCTTAAAATTCTCCGCAAAGTAGAACAACAGGTCTTTATTGAGAGGTCTCTCCCTTTTAAAAGCTACTTTTAAGGCATTTTCAAGAACAAAGTGAACTCCACTTCCAAGAATAAGGAAATCAGCCTTTTCAATGGGCTCCCTTTTCTCAACGTAGTTCCAGTAAAACTCGTACTGACATCTTTTGGCTTTCTGAACCTTTGAAAATGACCAGGGTCTTAGATGTCTTAACTCAACCATAGGTTTAACATCAGTATTTATCGTTTTTTCCACCCTTTAACCCTCTATTAACTCCTTTACCTTATTAACCACTTTCTCCACCGGAACCTCAAACCTTTCTCCGCTCTTCCTGACTTTTATCTCAACAATTCCCTCTTTAGCTTTCTTTCCTACTACTATCTGATAAGGAATACCTATCAGGTCTGCATCCTTAAACTTGAACCCGGGACGGGCGTTCCTGTCATCAATGATAACGTCAAAACCTGCTATCAGAAGTTCTTTGTAAATCCTCTCTGCAGTTTCAACTATCTCCTCTTTCTTAACATTAACAGGAATGACTATTACTTCAAAAGGTGCAATCTCAACAGGCCAGATGATACCGTTCTCATCGTAGTTCTGCTCAACTGCCGCAGCCATCACTCTTGTCACACCAATTCCGTAGCATCCCATAACCATCGGTTTCTCTTTTCCATCCTCATCGACAAATGTGGCATTCATAGCTTCACTGTACTTAGTTCCAAGTTTGAAGATATGCCCAACCTCTATTCCTCTCTTTTCGGTCAGTGGAGCTCCACATTTAGGACAGGGATCTCCACCTTTAACCTCTGCAATGTCCACAAATTCTTTAACCTTAAAATCTCTGCCCCAGTTTACGTTTTTGATGTGGTAATCTTCCTCTCCAGCACCAGCAACGAAGTTAACCATTGGAATAACCGAATAATCTGCATAAACAGGAATCCTTAAACCTATTGGGGAAAGGAATCCCTTTGGTTGTCCGGTAAACTTTTCTATCTCTTCATCGGTTGCAAGTCTAACCTCCTTTCTTCTGAACACCTGTTTTAGCTTTGTCTCCTCAACTTCCCTGTCACCCCTTACCGCAATAGCAACGGGCTCACCATCAACTATGTAAACGAGAAGCTTTAAGATCTTCTCAGGCGGAAATTCATCTCTACCTAAGAACTCTGACACCTCTTCAATTCTCTTAACACCAGGAGTGTGAACTTTCTCTATCTCCTTAAACTTTTCTTCTCTATTCTCAGGAATTTCCGGTTTTCTCTGCTCAGCCTTCTCAGTACTTGCTGCATAACCACATTTTTCACAGTAAACAAGTTTTCCTTCTCCTGTATCGGCTATAACCATAAACTCGTGAGAGAACTTTCCACCAATCTCTCCAGTATCTGCCTCAACCGCCTTAAAGACGAGTCCCATCCTCTCAAAAATCCTTGAGTAGGTCTCGTACATGTTCCAGTATTCTCTCTCCGCATCCTCATCAGAAGCGTGGAAGGAATAAGCATCCTTCATTATGAACTCCCTTGCCCTCATGAGACCAAAACGGGGACGAATCTCGTCTCTGAACTTCCTTCCAATCTGATAAAGGTTGAGAGGGAGATCTTTGTAGGATTTGACCTCCTTTCTAACAAGGTCTGTAATCATCTCCTCAGCTGTGGGACCAAGGGCGTAATCCCTCTCATGCCTGTCCTTAAACTTGATCATCTCCTTTCCATATACGTCCCATCTGCCGCTCTCAACCCAGAGCTCCGCCGGATGCATAATCGGCAAGATAACTTCCTGCGCTCCAGCTCTGTTCATCTCCTCTCTAATAATCCTCTCTATCTTCAAAAGAACTCTAACTCCAAGAGGTAGAATATCGTAAAGACCCGAAGCTTTTTTTCTTATAAAACCAGCACGAACCAACAACTTATGACTCGGAATTTCTGCATCAGCCGGAGATTCTTTCATTGTAGGTATAAATGCCCTTGAAAATCTCATGACTCCTCCGTAATTTTTGGCTTACTCTAAATTTAGGTCACAGGAAAACAGCTATGAGAATTCTACACGTTGACACGGAAAAAGGGTGGAGAGGCGGAGAACAGCAACTCTTCTATCTCGTCAAAGGTTTACTGGAAAAAGGAATAGAATCGGTTGTTGCATGCAGAAAAGGAGATGAACTTGAAAAACGTTGTCAGGAAGCAGGAATAGAAACTATCCCTCTCTCAGGAAATCAGACAGCAGATATTTTTAGACTGGGAGCAATAGGCAAAAAATTCGACATAATCCACGCCCATGCAGCAAAAGCCCATACAATTTCTGCTCTTTCAAAGAAGTTCCATAGAAAACCTGTTATCTATACAAGAAGGGTTGATTACTCACCTAAAAAGAATAGACTGACAATCCTGAAGTACAGACTAACCGATAAAATCGTTGCAGTCTCAAACCGCGTCTCTGAAATACTCCAGGAGTCTCTCAATTTACCTTCAGACAGAATAAAAGTCATCCACTCTGTCGTGAACATTGAAATTGAAAAAAAAGTGGACCTCAAAAAGGTAAAAAAGATAAGAGAAGAAATTGGTGGTAACCCTCTAATTGGAACAGCAGCTGCCCTAACAGAACAGAAAAATATTCCAAATTTCATAGAAGCAGCTAAAATTCTGACCAAAAAATATCCTGAAGCAAAGTTTGTAGTTGCCGGTGAAGGTGAGCTCCGAAGGGAGCTCCAGTTACTCATAAACAGGCTCAATCTTCAGGAGAAGTTCAAACTTATAGGATTTAAGAGAGATATCTACAACTACATAAAAGCCTTTGATTTGTTTGTACTACCCTCGGATAATGAAGGATTCAGTGGATCTCTCTTGAATGCGATGCTGCTGAAAGTGCCGGTAGTATCTACAGATGCAGGAGGAGCAAGGGAAATAATAGTTAATGGAGAAACAGGCATTCTTGTTCCACGAAGAAATCCCCAGGCTCTTGCAGACGGAATTTTAAGGCTTTTAGAGGATGAAAAGCTC
>CAJXJV010000007.1 GCA_913055135.1 uncultured Desulfurobacterium sp.
ACGTTTCAACACTTCTGTGAAGAAACTCATAGCGCTTAACAACTTGAAAAAGCCTTACACTATTAGACCCGGACAGAGGTTAAAAGTCCCATCTGCAAAGAGTTATTCGAGAAGAAGAAGGAGGTTGTCACTTTTCTCAAAGGTGCCTGTTTACAGGTACTATCGAGTAAAGAGAGGAGATTCTGTTTTCAAAATAGCCAAGAGGTTTAAAGTTTCTTCAAGAACGATAATAAGGGAGAACAAACTGAGAAAACCTTACATTCTTAGACCCGGACAGAGGTTAAAAATCCTTGTTGGTTATAGGGATGTCCTGAAACTTAATAGACCAATTCAGTTTAGATTTCCCCTTGATGGAAGAGTTGACCCAACTGTGAGGGAGAAGGGATATCCGGGAATATTCATACTTAGTCATCCAGGAACGAAGGTTAAGGCAGCTGAGACAGGTATAGTAAAGTTTGCAGGAAAAGATGAGCATTTTCTGAAGACCTACGGAAATGTTGTTGTGATTGAGCATCCGGAAGGTTACCAGACTGTTTACAGCAATCTGGACAAGATTTTCGTTGAACCCAGGCAGATAGTTAAAAGAGGAAAGGTAATCGGTACGGCTGGAGTATCCGGAGACTGGGGAAAGAGTGGAATCTATTTCGAGATTAACAAGGTATATAATGGAAAAGTCTATCAGATCAATCCGCTTGAGGTTCTAAAGTAGATTACTCCTTGTTGACTACTTTTATAACGGGTTTTTCTTTTTCCTCCTCTTCTCCTTCAAGTCCTTTTTTGAACTCCTCTTTTGCAACAAAGAAGGACTTAATGAGGTTAATTATCTTATCCCATCCAAAGAGAACACCAACCACAATCAGAAGAAGAACTATCTTCATCAACAATTTTCACCTCTCAGATTAACGATTAACTCTATTATACTCCAAAGGACAAACTGTCCTTTATTTTTAGCCTCAGCCAAATGGTGAACAGGCATTTGCAATGTCGATTACTTCAACATCTTCAGATCCGCAAAATGGGCACTTGATCTCCATCAGTTGAAGAGGGGTATAAATTGCCTCTTCAAACTCGGCACCGCAACTGTTACACTCAAAGATGTAAATTTGCACGTTTACCTCCGGTGGTTAGAATTTATGCACCCATTAATTTAGGAGTTTTCTGAGGAAATGAAAATAATCAAAGTTTTAGAATCAAGTAAATTTAATGGTAGAACAGGAACTGTAGAGTACATTTTAGAGGGTGAATTAAAAAAAGAGGCTCTTGTTCCTGTAAAGGGTACAGGTTTAAAAGTTTCATTTGAATTTCTCAATCCTATCCAGACGTTATTCTTCAAGTTTTACAAAGGTGGAAATGCTCTTGTCTCTTCTCCTACAAGTTCTGGAAAGACATTGATAGCTCTTCTCTTCTATTTAAAGAACAGGAACAACGGGCGCTTTATCTACACTGCCCCTACACGGTCTTTGATATGGGAAAAGTTCAGAGAATTCAAAAGTTTCTTCAGGGCGATAGGGATAAGAACCGGCGATTTAGTAGAGGAATTAGATGAAATTGTTCAGCCGGCGGTTGTCGCCACCTATGAAAGTTTACTTTCTGCTGCGAGAAACAGAGTTAGATGGTTTGAAGAAGCCGGTGCGGTGGTGATTGATGAAATACACATAATCAGAGATCCTTCGAGGGGAGCAGGAATTGAGGAGATTGTCAGTTACTGTCTTGAGGAGGAAATTCCTGTTTTGTCCCTTTCTGCTACCATACCGGGAGCGGAGGAGTTAGCAAGGTGGATTGATGCGGAACTGTTCATTGAATCGGAATGGAGACCTGTTCCCTTAGAGAGAAGGGTTTTCAATATGCCAAAGCTTTTGAGGAAAATAAAGGCTCCCAGGAGCTCTCCTGAAGAGAAGATTGTATCCGTCCTGGAACATTTGAACTTAGAGGGAAAAACGATTGCGTTTGTTCCAAGGAAAGATTTAGGCTGGCAGTCTTTGAAGGTGGATAATACAATCTACAACAGAAAAGTTTTAAATGAAACGTTGCCGTTTGAAGTGGAGGAAACGGAGAGTAAAAAGATAGTTGCTTTTCACAATGCAGATGTTCCGCAAGAAGAAAGAGAAGAGATAGAAAAGGAGTTTAAAGAGGGGAATCTCAATCGGCTCTATGCTACCCAGACCCTTGCTTATGGAGTGAATCTCCCGGCAGATAACGTTGTTATTTTTGTCAGGGGAAGTTTTGATAGGTTTACCTACAGGTATCGCTTTTTCCCTGATCCTCTTACTATTCTTCAAATGGAGGGAAGGGCAGGAAGGTTTGGGCTTTCAGAAAAAGGTTATTCATTTATAGTCGTGACCGGGGCAAAGGAGGGAGCTCTCGAAAAAGCTCTTGAAGAGGAGCTCCAGATGCCCTTTGAAACTGCCCTCTCTTCTGGAATAGAGAGAAGAGAGAGTGCTGCCTGTCCCAACAGGAGAAAGGCTTATCTGAGCTTAATGATTTTGGGACCTCTGATAAGGTATGGAGATAGATGGAAAGAGGCTGTAAAGTCAATGTTCAGCATAAAGAGGAATCCCCTCCTCATTAATGAGATTGAGGAAATTCTGGAAGAGCTGGAATCTACAGGTTTTATAGTAGATGGAAAGCCATCTCTTCTTACCAGAATCCTCGTTTCCTCTTTTGTTTCTCCGTTCTGTTACGGGGAATTTCAGGAAAGACTTCAGTCAGCTAAGGAGAGCCTTGAAGCAGGAATAGAGAGGACGTATCTCTACTCCTTTATTGTGAGACCCTTTATAAGAAGGGAACTGAATCCGTCAACAGTTGCGCTTTTTACAGGTAAAGCTTTTTATGAAGAGGCACAGAGGATAAGGGATAGAGTGAAAGAGGTTTCGGGACTGGACGTTAATGATAACTCGGACGTTCTGGCTTTTTATGCATCTGGAAGATTCTTTCTCTTCAAAAATGTTGCCAGACCCCCGGGGGACCTTTCTACTTTACCAACCGAGAGCTCCCTCCTCGGACAGCTTCTGTGCAGATTGAATATTTTCGATTTTGAAACACTCCACAGGGTTGCAATGATGATAAGGTCCGGGATTCCTTTTGAGTTTTCTCTTTTGGGTGCTGTTGAGGGTTTGGGTTATATGAGAGGAAATGCTCTGGCACTGACGGGACAGAGAGCCGGAATCACAAATGAAATAGCCTTAGTAAATGGAATCCGTGAAGAGAACCGGGAGCTGCTGGAAGTTCTTAAAGAAACCCTTTCACTCAGGTATGACAGGAAGGAAAGTCTTGAAAAAGAATTCTCTGCAATTGTTAAGATTGTGAAAGGGATTAAATTTCCACTTGGGAATTTGAAGTTTCTGCGATTTTTAGCATCCCTATTCGTTGGCAGACAGGAAGCTATTAAACTTTCAAAGGAAGACGCCCTGGAGGTGCTCTTTGAAAATGTCTCAGGACAGAAAGAAAATGAGAGTTAGGATAGATGGCAAATATCAGGAGATAGAAGTTAGCAGCAAAATGCCTAAAACTACGTCGGGGCTCTTGAGGCTTATTGAGTATAGATATCTCTTTCCAGAACGTTCTATAAAGTATGTTGAAAAAGATGGCGAAGTACTTCATCCGACGAAGGTGGACGAGATAAAGGATCTTGAAGCCATAAACATAGTAACAGAATCTTCTGTGAACATGATAAAGAAACAGATAGAGCTGGCGCTAATAGCCCTTGATGCAATGGTTGTTTCGATCAATCAGATAGTTAATGACTGGAAAATAAAAGGGGATCTGGCAAAGCTTTACCTCAATAACCTTCTGGATTCCTTAGAGTGGACTGTTAAGGTAGTTGAAAATGGTTCAAAGATACTTCCCATATACGATGGACTTGAAGAGGCTATAGCAAAACTTGAGGATAAAATCTTTAGAATTGATGATCTCATGTTTGAAGGAAAAGAGGAAGAAACAATAGAGGTTCTCATGAATGAGTTTCCAAGGGCTATAGAGGAGTGGAAAGAGTTTTTAAGGGACATGATAAGGTTTATTAAATCAGCTTCTGGAGAGACCCACTAAATGGAATATCTGATGGCGTTTATCTTTGGAACGATTGTGGGTAGTTTTCTCAATGTTTGCATTTACAGAATCCCCATGGGAGAATCTGTAATCTATCCATTTTCTCACTGTCCTAAATGTGGCGAAAAGATTAAGTGGTATGACAACATTCCAATTATCAGTTATTTAATCCTGAGGGGAAAGTGTAGAAACTGCGGGGAGAAAATTTCAGTTCAATATCCTCTAATAGAACTTTTAACAGGAATCCTTACAGCAGGAGTTATCTGGAAATATGGAATTTCATTAGTCTCTCTCTATTTTTTGATTTTAGCCTGTGTGTTAATTGTGGTTTCCATGATTGATCTGAAAACGATGCTTGTGCCCATAAAGCTCTGCTACTTTGCAATGGTTGCAGGAATTCTGCTTTCACCTTTTATTTCGATTAGCTCTTTCAAGGACTCCATTTTAGGAGCATCCTTTGGAGCAGGAATAATTCTCTTTATCATTGAAACCTACTACATATTTACAGGCAAAGAGGGTATGGGATATGGAGATGCTAACATAATGGCACTTATCGGTGCTTTCTTAGGATGGGAAAAAGTGTTGTTAACGATATTCTTCGCTTCACTGATTGGATCTGTTGTTGGAGTTGCCCTTATGGTTCTGAAGGGTAAAAACACAAAGTTCGCACTGCCTTTTGGACCCTTTCTCTCTGCAGGAGCATACATTACAATACTGTTTGGCAATGAAATAATCAATTGGTATCTGGGGAAATTAGGATGGTGTTTTTGAGGAAAGTGGAAAATTTTCTGTTAAAAACCTCTGAGACTTTTCTTATTGCTATAACGATGGCTTTGCTAATTATCTCTTTTATTCTTTTCTTTGAATTTGTAGCAATGTCCCCTCATTTCTTTCACATTGAAGAGATAATCTTCTCCGGTCATATGAAGGATGCTACAGAGAGTCTGAAAGAGATCATCTCTCCTCTCTTGATGTTTGTTATTGTCGTCGAACTTATCGTTATGCTGATAAAACATCAGCCAAGAATCGTTTTTGATGTTCTTTTAATTGCGGTTGCAAGAGAAATCATCATTGCAGGACATAATTTCAAGGATGTTCTGCTGGGATCTATTTCACTTTTGGTTCTTTTCTTCATCAGGAAGTTCTTGACTCTTAAAAGTGTTCCACCTGGAACAGCAGTTATCATAGATCCATATATAACGATTGAGGCTTTGAATGAAATGCTGGATGTTTACATTCCTTTCGAAGAGGAAAAGTATCTGATTGATCTTATAGAAAAAATTTCTAAGGAAAGAGGAGTTGTTCTCAAAAAACGGAAGATAGTTGACATCGCAAATGTTAAGATAGAAATACTGGATACTGATGAAAGAGGAAAACCTATCTTAGTAAGGGTGATAAAGACAGCGTAGATCAGGGAAAGCCGTGACAGTTATCGGAATAGATCTCTGTACCTCTGAAGGAAGTGTTTCCCTTGTGAAAGAGGGGGAACCCTTAGGCGTTTCCATGTGGAATCAGTCCAGAAAACACGCTGAGAGGGTTTTTGTAGAAATAGAGAGACTATTAGAGAAATCAGGTATAGGAAAAGAAGATGTAAATCTTGCTGTGGTTACTTCGGGTCCCGGTTCGTTCACAGGAGTGAGGCTTTCTGTTACTGTTGGGAAATCCTTGAAGGTCTTGGGACTTGATGTAAAAGCGGTTTCAACTCTTCAACTTGTGGGTTTTGGGATCCTTAAAATGGGATTACCCGTGGTTTCACTCTTTCCCGGTAGAAGAAATAGGTACTATACACTGATCAGGGAAAGGATTGGAGATTCTACAGAGGTTCTGGATTTGTCTGAGGAGGAGTTGTTCTCCATCCTGAAAGAGCTTTCTGAGTATAGAGTTGTTTATAAGGGAACTGTTCCGGAAACTATAAAGAACAATTTCAAAACTCTGTATGAGACAACTCCCCTTTCCCTTATTGCTGCACTTCTTCCTTTTGAAGCTCCTCAGCTGCTCAAGTCTCTTCACTTCTACTACGTAAGAGATCACGATGCAAAACCTTCTTGTAAGGGACTGTAGAAGGGAAGATTTAAGTGCTATACTAAAAATAGAGAAGGAATCTTTTCCTGACCCGTGGGGAAGAGAGCTTCTTGAGAAGGAGTTGTCTCTTTCCTTTTCTTGGTTTATCGTTGCAGAAGTGGATGGAGAAGTTGTTGGTTATCTGGTAGCCTGGATAGTAGGAGATTCCTGCGAATTGAACAGGATAGCGGTTACACCTTGTATGAGAAGTAGAGGAGTAGGGAAAAGATTACTTTATGAACTAATAAATTATTGTAAAAATAGAAACGTTAAAGAGATTTTTCTTGAGGTTAGAGAATCCAATTTAAACGCAATTAAACTTTACGGTAGTTCCGGTTTTGAGAAAATCTCTGTCAGAAAAAATTATTACGTCAGAGAGAGTGCTTTTATCTACCGGCTTAAACTAGATAAAGGAGGAGAAAATGCTCAGGGATGAAAATCTAAAGGCTCTTGCAAGGGAGAAGTTTCACCGCTTTAGGACTCTGGAAAGGAAGCATCAGGAACTGGACGACATGATAGATGAACTGGAGAAGAAAGCTGTCATTACACCGAAAGAGGAACTTGAACTGGAAAGGATGAAGAAAGAGAGACTGAAACTCAGAGATGAGATGATGCTCCTCATGAAGAAAGCCAAGGAGGAAGTTGAGAATGAGAAGTGATGTTCTGAGGGAGTTTGAGAAGCTTCCTGCCCGTGCCCTCATGATGGCGACCGGAATTCAGAGGAAGGACATAGATAAGCCTTTGATCGGGATAATCTCAAGCTGGACAGATCTTGTTCCCGGTCATGTCGATATGTTCTCCCTGGAGAGATTTATAGAAAGAGGGGTTGCAGCGGCTGGTGGTACACCGTTTGTTGTTCGTGTTCCTGCTATTTGTGACGGTATTGCCATGGGACATGAAGGAATGAGATTTTCTCTTCCTTTGAGGGAGCTCATAGCCGATGCAGTTGAAGACGTTGTAATTGCCCATCAACTTGATGGTGTCGTCCTTCTCACAGCTTGTGACAAGATAACTCCCGGAATGCTTATGGGAGTTGCAAGGCTAAATGTTCCTGCAATTGTTGTTACAGCAGGTCCAATGCTTGCAGGAAGGAGAGGAAAAGAAAGGCTTGACCTTGTTACCCATACATTTGAGGCTATTGGAAGGTACAAGGCAGGAGAGATAACACTTGAGGAACTCCTTGAACTCGAAGGAGCAGCATGTCCTTCTTCAGGATCGTGTCAGGGAATGTTTACTGCAAACACGATGGCGTGTCTTTCAGAGGCTCTTGGAATGTCTCTTCCATACTGCGGAACCTCACCTGCACCTCTGGCAGAGAAGAAGAGAATAGCAGAGGCATCTGGAGAGAAAATTGTTGAGTTAGTTAGAAAAGGGATAAAGGCACGGGACATACTGACACCGGCAGCTTTCAGAAATGCAATAAGGGTTGACCTCGCCCTCGGTGGTTCTACAAACACAGTTCTCCACCTTCCGGCAATTGCCCACGAAGCGGGAGTTCCTTTTGAGATTAAGCTTTTTGACGACCTGAGCAGGGAAACTCCAAAGATCTGTAGCATGAGACCTGGTGGAAAGTACCTGATGGAAGACCTCCACTACGCTGGAGGAATTCCAGGAGTTCTCAAAAGACTCTACGATAGTTTAGAAGACAATCCAACAGTTCTTGGAGTGAACATCAAGCAGATTGCTGCAAGCGCAAGGATTTGGGATGAAGACGTTATAAGACCGGTTGATAACCCATACAGTCCAGAGGGTGGGATTGCAATTCTCTACGGCAACCTTGCTCCACATGGGGCTGTTGTTAAACAGGGTGCAGTTTCAGATAAGATGAAGGTCTTTACCGGGACCGCAAGGGTCTTTGATTGTGAAGAAGATGCAATGAAAGCTGTAATGGATGGAAAGATAAAAGCTGGAGATATCATTGTTATCAGATATGAAGGACCTAAAGGTGGTCCCGGAATGAGAGAGATGCTTGCCGTAACGGCTTCTGTAATGGGAATGGGACTTGGAGAATCGGTTGCTCTCATTACAGATGGAAGATTCTCAGGTGGAACCCACGGTCCCTGCATTGGTCACATCTCTCCTGAGGCAGCAGAAGGCGGTCCTATTGGAGTTGTTCAGGAAGGGGATAAGATTCACATAAACATTCCTGAGAGGAGGCTTGAGCTCATTATTTCTGAGGAAGAGCTCAAAAAGAGACTTGAGAACTTCAAACCGAAGCAGAAAGAGATAAAATCAAAACTCCTCAGAAAGTACGCAAAGCTTGTAACTTCTGCCGCAAAAGGAGCAATCCAGGACGTTTAATCCTTCCTTGCAGGGCTTTCTGCCCTGCTTTGTTTATGTTGAATACTTTGAGAAAAACTCTTCCTTGAACTCCTGGAATTTACCGCTCTTTATTGCTTCCCTTATTCTCTTCATCAGGTTGTTGTAGAAGTAGAGATTATGAATTGTATTTAAAATGGCAGAGTTTATCTCCTTTGAGATGTAAAGGTGTCTCAGGTAGGCTTTTGTAAAGTTTCTGCAAGTGTAACAGTCGCACTCTGGATCGGGTGGAGAAAAATCATTTTTGTACTTTGCGCTCTTAATGTTTATCTTTCCTCTTGAAGTGAAGAGGGTTCCATTTCTTGCGTTTCTTGTTGGGATTACGCAGTCGAACATGTCAACACCGGCTTCAACAGCCTTTATGATGTCTTCTGGTTTCCCAACACCCATCAGATATCTTGGTTTTTCCTCTGGAAGGAGAGGAGCTACAAGTTCTGTAATTCTGTACATTTCTTCCTTTGGTTCTCCAACACTTAATCCACCTATTGCAAAGCCTTCAAAAGGAAGGTCTTTCAGGAGCTCCACGCACTTTATCCTCAAATCATCATAGACGCCACCCTGAACAATTCCAAAGATGGCAGTTTTATCTGTTGTCCTTGCCCTGACACTTCGTAGAGCCCACCTTACGGTTCTCTCCATCGAGTGTTTTGCATACTCGTAAGTTGCGGGATAGGGTGTGCATTCATCAAGAACCATACCAATATCGACTCCCATCTTCTCTTCAAACTGAACAACCAATTCAGGAGAGAAGAAGTGTTCAGAGCCGTCGATATGAGATTTGAAGTAGATACCATCCTCTGTAATTTTCATCAGCTTTCCCAGGCTAAAAACCTGGAAGCCGCCGCTATCTGTTAGTATTAGACCGTTCCAATTCACAAACCTGTGAAGACCTCCAGCCTTCACGAGCGTATCTATTCCAGGTCTCAGGTAAAGGTGATAGACATTTGATAGAACAAGAGAGTATCCCATTTCAGATATTCTGTCCCATGTAACACCTTTAACAGCTCCCAGTGTGCCAACGGGCATAAAACAGGGAGTTTCAGTTTCACCATGTGTTCCTTTGAGTTTTCCATATCTTGCTCTACCGTCTGTAGCCAGAACTTGAAACTCCATTCTCTCTCCAGAAAGGCTATAATTTTGAATGACATGAAAAGTGTATTGGTAATTATACTTTTGCTGATTTCCGTATCTAACGCTTTTGCTCTCTCCAAGGAGAAGGCGAAGGAGTTTCTCAGTTTTCCTGGTAATCCTGATAAAATCTGCTCTCTACATTTTTATAAAAGTTTTAAGGACACAGAGCTGGAAAAATTGGCAGTTCTTCTGTTTGTGGATTCCTGTTTTGAAAAAGGGGAATTTGAAAAAATTACCAGGATAAAAGAAGTTCCTGAAAACGTTTTTGCTGCAATTGAAAAAGCAATTGCTTATCAGAAAACAGGAAAGGAAGAAGAGGCGAAAAAGATTTTCAAATCTGTCTTTTCAAAAACGAATCGGCTTGATGAGTGGATACTGACGCTGAATGCAGGAAGGACAGACTATCTCTTTACACCGAAAATTCTGAGAAAGAAAGTCTGGACTGCTCTTAAGGAGAGGGATTTTGAAATTGCAGAAATCTATCTTAAATATCTTGAAGGAGATGAGTTTTATCATCTTTTGAAGGGAATTTTCTTTATGAAACAGAGAAAGAATAATCTTGCAAAAAAGGAATTTGAGGTTTCACTGCAACCTGAAAGATTCTTTTATTTAACTTACCTTTCAAAATCTCCTGTAGAGAAGTTTTACTACTTTAAAAAAGCTATCAATTCTGATATTTCTCCAGGTTTAAAGAGGAGAATTTCTGTTTATGTTCTTGATAAATTTCTCTACAGTGAACAGGGATTTTTCAGAAAGGCTTTAAATGTTGTAAAAAAGTTTGATGAAAAACTCTTCAGAGAATATAGGATTAAGTACTACGTTCTAAATGGCGATATAAGTAGAGCTCTTAAAGAACTCTCCACTCTTAGAGGAGAAAAATACAGAGCGTGGGAGGTAGCTCTCTCAAGGAAGTTTTTCGGTAAACAGAAAAAGTTCAAATACACCAGGTCTGATTTCTACTCATTACTTCTCAATCCGAAAGGAATAGAGCTTTTTCCTTCTTCTCCTCCAGACAAAAAGGACATTGCCGATGAAGGAATCAGATATCTCTATGAAGAGAACAGATGCGACATAATAGATTTTATTAGCAGGAAAACACCATCTGTGGCACTTGCCCATTACTTCTGTGGCGATTATAGAAGAGCTATAAAGGAGGCACATTCTTATAGAAAAAAACTGAAAAAGTATCCTTATCTTCTCTATGTTCTCTATCCAAAACATCCAGTTTTCAGGGATGATGTTATCTCTCTTTCCCTTGCAAGACAGGAAAGCCTTTTTGACCAGTTTGCCCTTTCAAGATCTGGAGCCATGGGGTTGATGCAGATAATGCCTTTTACCGGAGAGTACATAGCCAAGAAGCTAAAGGTTGAAGATTTTAAGGTAGATTATCTGTTTGATGCAGAAATAAACTACAGATTTGGTTCTTTTTATATTCAAGAGTTGATGGATCAGTTTGAGTTGTTTCCTCTTGCAGCAGCATCCTACAACGCCGGACCTACAAGGATTAAGAGAGCTCTGAAAAAGTTTGGAACTGTGAAAACGCCTTACGATTTGATCATTTTCACCGACTTTTATATTCCCTTTGAGGAAACGAGAGGTTATGTTAAGAAGGTTCTAACAAATTATTTCTTCTACAACTATCTCTATGGAACAGGTGAGAAATGGAACGTTTTCTCCAGAGACTCAAAGATGAAGGTTACTCGGAAAACACAATCAAGACTTACAGACGGGTAATTGGATATTTCCGGAAGTTTCTGGAATTCTACGGTTTTTCTGAAGAGAACTTTGATCAGGATAAGTTACAGTCCTTTCTCTCTACCCGATATAGAACTGAGAGAAGTTTCAGAACAGCAGTTTCAGCCATTCAACGTTTTCTGAAGTTTCAGGATGTAAGAGTGGATTTAAAGATTGAGTTTCCTCTATCCGGTGAATTTAAAGAGTTTAGAGAAATAGGGAAGGAGATGATCAACAGTATTGAAAATGAGGTGAATGCTCTGAGGTCTGATGAGTTAAAACTTTCTTTGTTCCTCATTATTCATTTAGGTCTGGCTCCCTCAGAGATTTCGCTTCTTAAAGTATCATCCTACGGGTCTTTTTTAGGAGTTCCTATCCTTGAAGAGGGGAAGGTGAAAAGATTTGTTCTGGAAGAGAAACTTAACAAGAAGCTAAAGGATTTGAAGGAAAGGAAACTGCCTGAAGATAAACTTGTGGATGTTTCACCAGGGACTGTGAAGGTTACTTTTCATCGGATAATGAAAAAATTAGGGTTGAATTTAAAAGTGTCAGATTTCAGGGATAACTACGTTGCAGAGCTCCTGAAAAAGGGACTTCCGCAGGATATTGTGGTTGAGTATTCAGGGTGTAGTCTTGATAGAGTTGCTTACATAGGTAGAGTTTTCTTCTTGCGGAGCAAGGCGGATATTATTGAGGCTAATCTCAAAGAGTCTTGAGATGAATATCTCTTCACCATCTGTAAAAGTTGAGATTTCTCCGAGCTTTGATAGTTCTAATATTGCAAGGAAGTATGTAATCAGCTCAAGCTTGCAGGAGCTTTTTTCTACAAAATCTGAGAAAGGAATCAGGTATTTCTCCTTCATTAAGAATCGGATCTCTTCCATCTTTACCGGAACTTTGAAGGCTTCGCTGGAGATGTTTATTCCAACTTTGATCTGTGGCTGAAACTTCTCTGTTAGAATGTTCTCGAAAGCTCTTCTTAGGTCTTCTACCGTATTGGCTATCTTTATTTTGTCCTGAAACTGAAATATCAGGTCGGAAGGGTCATTTGTAAAGTATTTTGAAGCTTTCTCTTCTAACCTTTCCAGTTCCCTGGCAGCCCGTTTAGATTTGAGGTACTCCTCTATTATCTGAACAATTGTTTTTCCTGGATCCTCATCGTCTTCCCGGGGAATCAGGAGCTCCGACTTTATCTTTGCTAAGGTTGCAGCCATTACAAGGAATTCAGAGGCAAGGGGGATGTTAAGCTCCTGCATGCTGTATATGTAGTTGAGAAACTCTTCAGTAATCTCTGCAATAGGGATGTCGTAAATGCTTACTTCCCGTTTCTTTATCAGATAAACCAGCAGATCTAATGGTCCTTCAAATACCTCTGTTTCAACTTTTATGTTCATCTACAGCTTCTATCCCCTTATGGCTACTATGAGATTTGCAAATTCAGTTGTGAGAAGCTCGAGTATGTCGTCAATAGAAATTAGACCTACAAGTTTTCCATCCTTATCCACAACAATCAGCCTTCTAACAGCTGCTTTTCTAAAGGCTTTTGTAAGATCAAAGAAGCTTGCATCATCCCTTATGGTTATTGGATCCCTTGTCATTACTTCTCTAACGGGGGTGGTTGGATCTTTACCTGCTCCTACAACCCTTATTGCTATGTCCCTGTCGGTTATTATTCCTGCTGGTTTATCCCCGTCCAGAACAACAAGACTTCCGACCATTTTGTCCTTCATTCTTTGAGCGGCAAGCATTACGGGGTCTTCAGGTTCAATCGTAACAACTTTTCTCTGAATCAGGTCTTTAACAGGCATGGCTCCCTCCTTTCTTTGTTTCTAAGTTTAAATTTAAAGCCTTTTCTTTCAAATAGAAAGGAGGGAGCCAAAAAGTGATTAACTCTTTGATATACCTGCGAGTCTCAACTCATACTTTGGGTGGTTAATGTTGTACATTGTTGGAAATTTCTGGTAGATAGGACCTGCGTATATAACCTTTCCATTTGACTTAACTTCGATGAGTATGGCAGGGTTGTTGGGTTCGTTCGAACCGGAAGTGTATCCCTGATCAAGAACAAGGTGGGGAACGATATAGAGAATCTTGATGTCGAGACCGTCATACTTTATTTCTGCTCCTTTTGTGACTTTTTCTGTTTTTACTGCTTTTCCTGTTGTCTTGTCAATGATTTTAACTGTTGCGTATTTCCAGGTTTTAACGACTTCTTCGGGAATGTTGATTGGTCTGTTAAACTTGGTGAGTTTTTTTCCTGAATGCATTGCTGCGAGTTCTTTTTCAGCTCCCATAGGCGGATGACCGGGAGGTAGCTGGTTGTTTATTGGAGGATGTCCTTGAGGCAGGTTGTTTTCGTGGGCAAGCTCTGTAATTGGCTTTGGAGCTTTGCTTTCAACTTTACTTCTGGTTTCCTCTTTTTTACCACAACCTGACAAGGCTACAGTTGCGGAAAGGAAAAAAGTTAAGAGAACCAAGCCTTTTTTCATCGCACTCTCCTTTACTTTTAGGAAGTTTCTTCAATTTTATCAAATGGTGTTCAGAAAGTATGTGATGAGAGATGTATATCGTTTTTTTCAATTTAAAGCCACAATGCGATAGAAAAATACTATTTGTTTGATAGTTAAAATCTTGTTAAGATTAAGAAAAAAAAGCCGGAAGAGGTTAAATCTATGAAGAGAAGAGAGTTCCTGAAGGTTGCCGGTCTTACAGTTCTGTTTGGTGGAACGTTCAAAATTAAAACCTCAAGGGGAGAAGAGCTTTTCAAGCCTGTTCTCATATTTGATCAGACAAAGTGTATGGGCTGTAAAGCCTGTATGGCAGCCTGTCAGCTTGAACACGGACTTGAAACAGAACCTGAAGTAAATCTCTTCTGGATAAAGGAAAAGGAAATAGGTAGATATCCAGAGGCAAAATTAACGTTCTATCAGGAGAACATCTGTAAGGAATGTATTGATCATCCCTGTGTTTCAGCCTGCCCGTTTGATGCGGTTTCCGTTAAGAAGGGTGGGATTGTTTACATAGAAGAAGAGAGATGTACAGGGTGCAAAAAGTGTGTAGATGTTTGCCCTTACAACGCTATAACCTTTGATGAAAATGATAAAGCTAAGAAGTGTGACCTTTGTTTTGAAAGGATTTTGAAAAAAGGAGATGTTCCAAGGTGTGTTTCTGTTTGTCCAGGTGGAGCTCTTGTATTTGGAAACCTCTTAAAGCCAGAAGGACAGCTTGCAGAACTTCTTAAATCAAGACCTGAAGCGAAGAAGTTACTTCTCAAACACCTTCAGGCAGAGCTTGTCTTTAAACCTAAAGAAACAGACGTTTTCGTTTTTCCCGAAACAAGAAAACCTGAAGGGGAAAGAATTGTTAACACAGTTTGTCTTGCCTGCAACGCAAGATGTGGACTGAGAGTGACGGTCAAGGGAGATAGGCTTGTTCAGATTGATGGAAATCCATATCATCCTTACAACAGGGCGGGGAAAGAGATTCCTTATGATACTTCAGTTGAAAAGAGCTTTAACTCTGTTGCAACAACGTGTGCAAAACCACAGATGGATAACGACTATCTCCACAACCCTTACAGGATAACCCAACCTCTCAAAAGAATTGGTTCAAGGGGTTCTGGAAAGTTCAAACCAATAAGCTGGGAGCAGTTGATAAGAGAAGTTAGCGAAGGAGGATACATCTTTAAGGAGATTGGTGATAACAGGTACTATCCCGGTATAAAGGACGTCCTTTCAGATGATCTGATTGATCCAGAAGCACCGGAGCTCGGTCCAAAGAGGAACCAGATTGTCTGGTTTACAGGAAGGTCTCAAGGAGGAAGGAGTCACTTCATAAAGAGGTGGTTGCTTAACTCTATCGGCTCAAAGAATTACATAAGCCATACAGACATCTGTGGAATTGGGTTTAGAATGGGTAACTACGCCCTTACAGATGGAAAAGAGGTTGAGCTGAAGGCAGACTTCTGGAACTGCAAGTACATGCTGATATTTGGAGCAAACATCTACTCAGCACTTCAGCCGGGTGTAAACACATCAGGTTCGATAATTGCAAGGAGAATTGCATCTAAGGATTTGAAAATAGTTCTCATAGATCCAAGAGCTCCAAAAGCTGTTGCCCATGCCCACGACTGGCTTCCTGTAAGACCGACAAAAGACGGAAGCTTAGCCCTTGGATTACTAAGAGTAATGCTTGAAAATGGCTGGTACGATAAGGATTTCCTCTCCATTCCATCAATGAAGGCAGCAAAAAAAGCAAAGAGAAATGTCTATACAAATGCCACACATCTTGTAATCGTTGATGAAAAACATCCTGAAACCGGGAGAATGCTAAGAGTTAAGGACGTTAAAGGATTGAAAGGAAAACCTGATGCAGAAATCGTTATAGACCCGGAAACCCTAAGACCGGTTCCTGCAGATTCTGTCCGTAGAGCTCTCTTAGAGTGGGAAGGGGAAATTAACGGAATTAAGGTCAAGACAGCCTTTAAGCTGATGAAAGAGAGCGTATTTGCACACTCTCTTGATTTCTACTCAAGAGAGTGTGGAATTCCTGCCGAAAAGATTAAAAAGATTGCAAAGGAGTTCTGGGAACATGCTCCATATGCTGCAGCCTTTGCCTACCACGGTGGTGGAAACTACGTTGGAGGAACGTATGCAAGTTACGCCCTTTCGATGCTAAACGTTTTAGTCGGTAACATAAACAGGAAAGGTGGTTACCTTGGTAAAGGTAAAGGAGCTGCAAACTGGCAAAAAGGACTTTATGACCTCAAAAGCTTTCCCGGTGCAAGGAAACCTACGGGTGTTAAGATTTCAAGGGAAAAGGCAAAGTATGAAAAGTCAACTGAGTTTAAGAAAAGTGGTTATCCTTCAAAGCTTCCCTGGTTCAGCTTCACAAAAGGTGGTCTCTCTGTTTCTGCAATTTCCGGAATCGACCAGAAGTACCCATATCCAATAAAGATTCTCATAACCTACTTCTCTAACATCATCTACAGCATGCCAGGTGGAAGAAGGTTTATTGAAACCCTGAAAGACCAGGATAAAGTTCCACTCCACATCTCAATAGATACAACCATAAACGAGTCCAACATCTATGCCGACTACATCGTTCCAGACGTTACATACCTTGAGGGGCACTACGGGTTTCTTACTCCCCATGCTCCAGGCTGCTGGTTCACAGCGGTTAGGACTCCGATCTTAGAGCCAATGACTGGAAGGACGGAAGATGGAAGACCTTTCTGCATGGAGACTTTCCTCATCGACGTCGCAAGACACCTCAATCTTCCAGGCTATGG
This sequence comes from uncultured Desulfurobacterium sp., assembly GCA_913055135.1. Taxonomy (GTDB): domain Bacteria; phylum Aquificota; class Aquificia; order Desulfurobacteriales; family Desulfurobacteriaceae; genus Desulfurobacterium. The sequence continues at coordinate 16,580 of CAJXJV010000007.1, forward strand.
AGAGAAAGCTATTCCCGCAAAAGATGGAAAGCTCTATCCTCTTATAAAGCCAGAGGACTATTATCTGAGAGGCATTGCAAACCTTGCCTTTAATGCTAAGGTAAAGGAT